>CAJJCK010000178.1 GCA_905182675.1 uncultured Cryomorphaceae bacterium
ACAGAGCATCAGTGGATTTTCCTTTGAACAGGTGCGTAAAATAATTTATGCACTAGATTTCTCTCCACACTATTTTCATCTTTGTGAGGGACGTGTAACGAATGAGGAAGAATTCGCACAAGTAGGACGTGGACTCGCAGTATTAGTCGCTGATTTTGTAAAAGCACACATCTTCAGCGAATAATGTCAGGTACCTACCGCATAGAATGTATCCCCAATATTTCCTCTACGGATCCCGAGTTGCTGCGCCTTATTTCAAAAGGTATTCAGGCAGTCCCTGGTGTTATACTACATTTTGTAGATCCAGGGCAAAGTGCAAACAGAACCGTTTTTACGTACACTGGACCAATGAACGGAGTTTTCAAGGCCACTCAAATCCTATTTAGGCTAACGCTATCACATGTTGATATGCGTAAGCATACTGGCGTACATCCAAGAATGGGCGCTGTGGATGTGTGTCCCTTTGTCCTGCTGGACGATCTATATTTCGCCAAGGACTTCAAGGCTCGAACCTTGGTTTTTGCAGCACAAATAGTAGAAGAGTTCCAAGTAGCCCTCTATGGCTATGAAGGTCTTGCAAAACATGCAGAGCGAAAAGATTTAGCACACATACGTCGTGGACAATACGAAGGTCTGCGCGATCGTTTCACCCGTGGCGAACTTCCTGATTTTGGTCCAAGCACCTATAATTCATCCGTAGAGAAACATGGAGCTACTGCAATAGGAATCAGGCCGTTAATGGTTGCCTATAATGTAAACTTATCAGGATTACCTACAGCGTTATTATTGCCCATAGCTAAGAAAATATCAGCACTGATCCGAGAACGCGACGGCGGACTTCAAGGGGTGAAATCTATAGGGTGGCATCTCCCTGATCGTGATGTAGTCCAAGTAAGCTGTAATCTCACCAAGCCAAATATAGTAGGAGTCTGTGACGTCTTTTTGCGAGTCGGGGAATTGGCAAAGGAATTTAACTGTGCTGCCCATTCTAGTGAACTTATTGGCTGTATTCCGAAAAGCCAGTTCACCACCCTTACTTCTGAGCAATTAGGGTTTGGTGAGTTCAAACCATTTGGAGCCAATCGCATACTCCAACTGTAACTCACTCATGGCATGATTTATGGTTGGTGAAGCTTGCAGATCCATTATACCCAATATGAAAAAAATTTTACTCGCACTTTTTTGTTTCTCTGGAACTCTAAGTTTTGCACAGACAAAGACCATCAGTGGCTATGTATCAGATTCACAAACTGGAGAAGCATTGATCGGTGTTAATCTTTGGTCACCAGACCTAAAGCTTGGGACCGCCACCAATGTATATGGCTTCTACTCTTTTACACTTCCGGAGGGCAAGCACGTTCTGCGTCTCACATATCTCGGGTATGCGAATCGCGATTTTGAAATCAACCTCATTCAAAAT
Source organism: uncultured Cryomorphaceae bacterium (assembly GCA_905182675.1). GTDB lineage: Bacteria > Bacteroidota > Bacteroidia > Flavobacteriales > Schleiferiaceae > UBA10364. The sequence continues at coordinate 1,421 of CAJJCK010000178.1, forward strand.
ATTAGTTCCAATTTCGAATTAATTGCATCAGAAAACATGCTCAACGAAGTCGATGTAATAGCCTCAGAGGGCGCTCGGATGCAAGAGCAAGTGCAGATGTCAAAAATGGAAGTACCCATCAAGCAGCTCAAGTCGCTTCCTGCTATTTTAGGCGAAGTAGACATCATGAAAACCCTTCAGCTTCTCCCTGGAGTTCAAAGCGGTGGCGAAGGAACTTCTGGTCTTTATGTTCGTGGGGGATCCCCAGATCAAAATCTTATTTTATTAGATGGCGTTCCTATTTACAACGTAAATCACCTGTTTGGATTTTTTTCTGTCTTTAATGCAGATGCAATTTCAAACGTCAGTTTGACTAAAGGAGGCTTCCCTGCGCGCTATGGAGGAAGGTTATCCTCAGTGCTAGAAATCAATATGAAGGAAGGTAATCTCCGCGAATTTCACGGTGACGCAACGGCATCCATTATTGCCTCAAAATTGACTTTGGAAGGTCCACTCATCAAGGACAAGGCTTCGTTTATGGTTTCAGGTCGACGTACCTATTTAGATATTCTCGCAAAACCTTTTCTAAACAACATAAACTCCCAAGACCCTAATTTTAGCGCATCTCCTACCTATTATTTCTATGACATGAATGCGAAGGTGAATTATAAAGTCGGTAAGAATGACCGGATCTACCTGAGTCATTTCCAAGGCAAAGATGATTTTGGATTACAAAGTGAAGATTCCAACAATGGAAATACAGACAAACTAAACTTCGGACTTGACTGGCAAAATTCTATAACTGCAGCTCGCTGGAACCACCAATGGTCCCCAAAGCTTTTCTCAAACGCCATAGCGACAAGATCCCTTTACAACTTCAATACAAGGGCAATAAGCGAAACGTCTTTCCAACCAAACTTCCCTGATACGACTGGACAACAGTCAGAAAAATTTGCCGGGCTCTACTTCTCCGGAATAGAAGATTATGGTGGCCGATTAGATTTCGACTATGCTCACAGTCCGCTCCATTATGTTCGTTTTGGCGCAGGATACACCAACCACACATTTTCACCCGGAGCAACCAATTTAGAATTTGCAAGTAGTGGATTCAATTTAGACACCCTAATAGGTGGATCAGATGTTTATTCAAACGAACTCTTTGCCTATGCAGAAGACGAGTGGACCGTAAATGACAAATTTAAAATTAATGGTGGTCTTCATTTTACGACGCTGTTCGTTGAAGGAACAACCTACGCCAGTTTACAACCTAGATTTGGCATGAACTACAGTCTTCCCGGAGACATCGCATTAAAAGCATCGTATGCGGACATGATGCAGTTCGTTAACCTACTGACAAATGAAGGCATAGGATTGCCTACTGATTTATGGGTTCCTTCCACAGCGAATCTTAAACCTCAGAAATCTCGTCAATACGCAGCAGGACTGGCCAAAAATCTTAAAAAATTCGAATTAAGTATCGAGGGATATTATAAAGAAATGGACAACCTAGTCAGCTATAAAGAAGGTGCTAACTTCTTATTTTCACTGGATGAGAACTGGGAAGACAAGGTTACCCAAGGTTCTGGTGAAAGTTATGGACTAGAGTTTTTTGCACAGAAAAAAGCTGGGAAAACAAATGGATGGATAGGCTACACCTTGAGTTGGAATTTCCGTCAGTTTGACGAGATCAACGGTGGAGAAAAGTTCTTCTACACGTACGATCGCAGACATGATTTCTCCGCGGTGCTTTCACATGATTTTACCGAAAATATTGCGTTTAGTGGCGCATGGGTATATGGAACAGGTCGAGCAATAACGCTACCTGAATTTGCCTATATAACTGCTCTGCCTTCTGGCCTAGGATGGTTCCAAGGACAAACAGCCTATGTGGAGCGTCCGTCTGACAAGAATGCCTATAGAATGAGTGCTTACCATAGACTGGACCTCAGTCTGAGCTTTCATAAAAAGCTAAAAAACTACGACAGATGGTGGATCTTTAGTACTTATAATACCTATAACCACCTGAATCCATTCTTCTTAGATGCCTCCTCAGATGATCAAGGGAATCCTGTCCTACGAGAGTATGGACTGTTCCCTATTATACCATCTGTCGCCTATCGTATTAAATTTTAAATCATGAATAAGCAACTACTTTTCATCCTACCACTTACGGTCCTGGTATTCTCCTGCAGCAATCTCATTGATGGTGTAGTGAAGGATATTGACCTACCAGCTCATGATCCACAAATTGCAGCCTCACTATTTGTAGATTCAAAAGATTCTGGTTTCGCGGCCATCATAAGCAAAACTCAAGGAATCTACGATACGTCCAGTACGGGCCTTTTAGATAGCGCTACATTAAAACTGTTTAAGGATGGTACGCTGTTGTATTCCTGGGATAACATGTCACCTTTTGGAACTTATGACTATGATTTTGGACAACAAATTGGCACGATAGAAGGCGATATCGTTTTTGAAATCTCTCACCCAGATCATGAGACAGTAAGCGCTACACAACGCTTTCCTGAAGCAGCAAATTTTGAGGTAGAGCTTAATTATGGTGATGCTATTTATGGTGGTACACCATCTGATGAAATTGTCCTGACCCTAAAGGATAATCCAGGTATAGACCAACATTATCTTATTGAGATGTCCGTTCACTACAGAACACCTCTTACAGGTCAAGACACCTCTAAGTACTATGGGTTGTTTCCGGAAACGTCGAACTCCAGCGTTAGCTACATAGGAGGGAAAAATCCAATAGTATCCGAGGAAGGGATAGACCGAGATCTGAAAATAAGCTTTGCCACAGGTTTTAATTCCATAGACCAAGCTTTTCTTCTAGAGTACAGAGTATCCATCAGTGCCCTTTCTGATGATCTTTATGCGTTCTACAAGAGTTATGAAGCCCTAAATCAAAGTCAAAATAATCCTTTCGCAGAGCCCGTTATCTTATTTAGTAACATGAGTAACAGCATTGGTAGTTTTGGATTGTCCACCACTACGCGCAAATGGAAATAACATCATCATAAAATAGACGCCCAATAGGCGCCTTTTTTATGATGTTTATTTTGTTGTTAATACTCCATCAGTAACGAGCCCCAAGTAAACCCAGCACCGAAGGCCGCCATACAGACGGTATCGCCTCTATTAACCGCTCCTATCTCTATAGCTTCGGATAAAGCGATGGCAATAGATGCTGCGGTTGTATTTCCATATTTCTCGATATTATTAAATACCTGGTCGTCTCTAAGTTTCATTCGTTTTTGAATGAATTGTGCAATGCGGAGGTTGGCTTGATGAGGAATAAGACAGTCAATCTGATCCGATGTCATGTTGTTTTTATTCAATGCTTCTCCTATGACTTCTTCAAAACGCACCACTGCATTTTTAAAAACAAAATTTCCATTCATTTGTGGAAAGTGAATATCAGGATTTAAGCCGTTCTTGTCATACTCATCAATCCAATGCTGTGTCCCAAAACCCTTCATGGTCAACTCCTCTTTATGTTTGCCTTGAGAGTGTGTATGACAACTCATGATGCCTCTCTCACCCTGTTTAGCTTTAGAAACAACAACAGCACCAGCGCCATCTCCGAAAATCACGCTGATATTGCGCCCTCTGGTCGTTTTATCAAGAAATGGGCTCTGTAGTTCTGAGGCAACGACAAGGACATGCTCATGCATACCTGATTTAACAAATGCGTTAGCGATACTCATGGCATATACAAAACCTGAACAAGCATTTCTAATATCTGTAGCTCCTATGGTCCCTATATCTAGAGCTTCTTGTACCTGTACTCCACAGCCTGGAAAATAATAATCTGGAGAAATGGTGGCAAAGACAATGTGACCTATTTCCGTCGCTTCTATTCCTGCCGCCGCAATGGCTTTTCTAGCCGCCTTTGTCCCCATCGTAGCCGCCGTATTTCCATCTCCTTCCTGGACCCAACGTCGTTCACGAATTCCGGTACGTTCGGTTATCCACTCATCATTCGTATCAATAATGGTACTCAGATAATCGTTAGTTACAATCCGCTCCGGTACGTAATGTCCAGCTCCTGAAATTTTTGCCGTATACATGGTATGTCTCGATTTTAGTGCTACAAGTCTTAAGTTAACGCAAAATTGGCATTTGAGTTGTCATAGTGTCAGTTAAATAGTGGCATTATCTGCATGGCACAAGAGTTGAACTACAGAGTATCAACTATAATTTCAATTACAATGTCTAAAGGATCTATTAATGTTACTGCCCAGAACATCTTCCCTATCATCAAGAAGTTCTTGTACAGCGATCATGAAATTTTCCTTCGCGAGCTTGTTTCAAATGCAGTAGATGCAACTCAGAAGCTAAAAACCTTAACCAACTTAGGTGAAGCGAAAGGAGAATTAGGTGATTTATCTATTCACATCAAGCTTGATAAAAAAGCAAAAACCTTGAGTATCATTGACCGTGGAATCGGTATGACTGCTGAAGAAATTGACAAATACATCAACCAAGTGGCCTTCTCTGGAGCTGAAGAGTTCGTTAAGGATTACGAGGGTAAGATGGAAGGCACTGATCTGATTGGTCATTTTGGTCTTGGATTCTATTCTGCCTTTATGGTGGCAAAAAAAGTAGAAATTCTGACCAAATCCCATAAAGATGATGCCGCAGTAATGTGGAGTTGTGAAGGAAACCCAGAATTTGAACTCACCTCCATTGAAAAGGAAGATCGTGGAACCGAAATCAGACTTCACATCGCTGAAGACAGCGAAGACTTCCTCGAAGAGGCTAAAATTAATGAGCTTCTTAGCAAATACGCTAAGTTCATGCCTGTTTCTATAGAGTTTGGGGATAAGGACGAGAGTTTTAACTCCGCTGCAGAAGGTGAAGATGCAAAATGGGAGACTAAGAAAGTTCCTAATATCATCAACAACCCCAACCCTGCGTGGGTGCGTAAACCAGCGGACCTTTCCGATGAGGACTATCGCGCATTTTACCGTGAGCTTTATCCATCCAGTTTTGACGAGCCCTTATTTAGTATTCACTTGAACGTGGATTTCCCGTTTAATCTTACTGGAGTACTTTACTTCCCTAAGATTAAGCCCAACGTTGAGCCGCAGCGCAATAAAATTCAATTGTTCCAAAAGCAAGTTTTTGTAACGGACAGTGTGGAAGGAATCGTTCCAGACTTCTTAACACTGCTCCATGGCGTAATTGACTCTCCTGACATCCCTCTAAACGTGAGTCGTTCTTACTTGCAAGCTGACGGAAATGTAAAGAAGATTTCTAGCCATATCACTAAAAAAGTAGCTGATAAGCTTGAGGAAATGTTCCGCACTGACCGCGAAGATTTTGAGAGCAAGTGGAACGATATGAAGATTATCATCGAGTATGGTATGCTTACTGAAGACAAGTTCTTTGATAAGGGCAAGAAATTCGCTTTGTACGAGACCATGGATGGAAAGCTCCACACCTTTGAGGCATTCCTGGAATCTGTTAAGGAGAAGCATACAGATAAAGACAATAAAACAGTTGTGCTTTACGCTTCTCACAAGACTGCACAGCACAGTTATGTACAACAAGCAAAAGCTAAGGGCTATGAAGTATTGCTTTTAGATTCGCCGCTTACCAGTCATCTGATTCAAAAGCTGGAACAAGAATTTAGCGACACAACTTTTGCTCGGGTAGATTCGGATTTGATCGATAACTTGATTAAAAAAGAGGAGACTCGCGTTTCTAAATTGAGCGAAAAGCAAAAAGAAGAGCTCAAAACGCGTTTAGAATCTATTGTACCTAAGGAGAAATTCACTCTGAAGCTTGAAGACATGGAGAGCACTGATGCTCCTCTAGTGATCACTGTACCTGAATTTATGCGACGCATGAAGGAAATGCAGATGTCTGGTGGTGGCGGTATGATGGGTATGGGAGATTTCCCGGACATGTACGACCTTGTGGTAAATGCTAACCACAGTCTGGCCTCTAAAATACTCGATACTGATGACGAAGTATTGAGATCATCCGCGGTAAACCAAGCGTTAGACCTTGCCAAACTTCAGCAGAATTTGCTACATGGTGAAGAGCTTACCGCTTTCATCACGCGATCTTACGAAATGCTTGGCCAAGAATAAGCGTTACACATTTTTGGACACGTACTAATGAATAAAAGGGGGGCTACGCCCCCCTTTTTAGTATCTTGTCCTATTATCAAACCAATCATTTTTCATGGAAAAAGCTACCTTATCAGTGCTTGAAATAGCTCATAAAAACGCCAAACTTTGGACCTCTTCCTTTTTCGATGAGGTAACTCGTAAAGAAGCCCAACGCCTTATAGACTTAGGTGGAGATGAGCTCATCGAACCTTTCTATAAGGATTTAGACTTTGGAACTGGTGGTATGCGTGGCATCATGGGTGCGGGAACAAACAGAATCAATCCGTATACGTTAGGTCTCGCAACACAAGGTTTAGCGACTTATGCACAGGAATTCTTTTCTAGAAAATCGCTTAAAGCAGCCATAGCCTTCGATAGTAGAAACAATTCCAAAGCTTTCGCACGTAAGGTAGCAGAGGTGCTTAGTGCTAATGGTGTACACACGTACTTGTTTGAAGAACTCCGTCCAACTCCTGAACTGTCTTTTGCAGTACGAGAACTGGGATGTGATTTTGGAATTGTGCTTACCGCGTCTCATAATCCCAAAGAGTATAATGGTTATAAAGTGTATTGGAATGATGGTGGTCAATTAGTGCCCCCGCATGATAACGGTGTTATAGCCAAGGTACGTGCAACAAAATTTGAAGATATCAATTGGAATGCTCAGGAAGATTTGATTGAACTCCTAGGTTCGAGTATGGACAAGAAGTACATCGATATGGTGGCTAATTTAACCATCAATGATATCGGAAAAGACGAGCTGGACATCGTGTTTACCGCATTGCATGGTACATCGATTGTTAGCGTACCTCCTGCCCTAGCTCAAGCTGGGTTTAGGAACGTACAAATCGTAGAAAAGCAAGCTGTACCCGATGGAAACTTCCCTACAGTCGCAAGTCCTAACCCCGAAGAAAGTGCCGCTCTAGCGATGGCTGTAGCGCAAGCAGAGGCTACTAATGCAGATCTTGTAATAGGTTGTGATCCAGATACAGACCGTGTAGGGATTGCCGTAAATGACGGGACAGGTCGTATGCAATTACTCAACGGTAACGACACTGCGGCCTTGCTGGTACATTACATACTGAGTCAAAAAGTCGCTAAAGGACAAATGCCCTCGAACGCCTTCACCGCTGCGACCATTGTAACTACAGATCTAATAGCCGATATTTCTATAAAATTTGGGGTTCCCTGCTACAGATGTTTAACAGGATTCAAATGGATAGCTGATCTGATCAAGAATAAGCCAGGAGAACAATTCATCGTCGGTGGTGAGGAATCCTATGGCTACATGGTAGGTGATGCCGTGCGAGATAAAGATGCGGTGGCCTCTGCCGTTATGATTGCGGAGATGGCTGCTTATGCTAAATCAAAAGGCAAGACAGTTCTTCAACAGTTAGCGGACATTCATCGCGAGTTTGGACAGTATCAAGAACGCTTGATTTCTATTACGAAACAAGGGAGATCTGGTGCAGAGGAAATCGCCGTTATGATGACTTCGCTAAGAAACAATCCTCCTCAGATGTTAGGAGGATCTCCGGTGGCCATCGTTATAGATCACGCCGTATCACAGCAGAAGGACCTGCGCTCAGGAACAACCATTTCAACGGAACTACCTTCGTCAAATGTATTGCAGTTTATCACCGAAGCCGGGGATAAGGTCAGTGCGCGACCATCCGGTACAGAGCCTAAGATAAAGTTCTATTTCTCAGTGCGTCAAACTACAGGCGAAAGCCATGCTGCAACAAAAGCGGAACTTGAGGCTAAGATTGATACCTTTATCAAGGAATTGAATCTCTAAGAAGCTTATGAAACAGCTATTTATTATAGGGGCCATTTCGATGGCCCTTTTTTCGTGCTCAGAAGTAAAGGTTGACCTGAGGAGCACATCCATTCATCTTTTGGGATCTATTAAGCAAAATGACTCCTCCTTTGTACGATTTAATGCGGAGCTCAGCCAAGACACTCTTTACATCAGAAATGGACTTGCTGAAACTATAACAGTCGTTCTGAGTGGAGAGGACACGTTAAAGGGATCTTTTCCTGTTTTCGCTTCTGATCTCTGGCTCCTTAAATCGGAACAGGGATACATTGGTGAATTTTATAGAACCGATGCTGAAAATTATAGACTACCCCTAGAATTTGTTGAAGGTGTTATTGACTACCCTAACGCCACCACAGAATGGCCTGCACAGTATGCCATCAACAGAATGTCTCAGGAAGGCAATGTGAGTCCAGCATTACTACAATTGAGTCTTACAGAAGGTATTTTAACCGGCAGTATAGCGACATCTACTGGAGATTCACGCTTTCTTACAGGCTGGGAGACCGAAGCGGGATTTCAGTTGCAAGGATTTGATGGACGTTTCATCTACAATGTTATCGCCCATGTCATTGGTGATTCTGTATGGGGGAATGTTTATTCAGGAAAGACAGGGTATTATTCTTTTCAGGGACGCACAGATGACCAAGCCGTGTTAGAAGATCCGAAAACCATGACAGAATTGGTTCCGGATTACTCACACATAGAGTGGCATTTACCAAACTTAAACGGAGATACTGTCCATTTTGACAGTAGAAACATCACCAAGCCGACCATCTTAGCCATTCAAGGCTCTTGGTGTCCTAACTGCATGGATGAAGGCCGCGTATTGGATGATTTTTATAGAGAATTTAACGGAGATATCGAGGTGTATGGACTGAGTTATGAATACAGTGGGACGCTCGAAAAAGCGACAGAAGCTGTACAGAAAATGAAACGTGACCTAGGGATCAGTTTTCCTATGGTGATTGCCACTTACTCCGCTAAACAGGATGCTAATTCGATTCTTCCTTTACAGCGTATTCGCAGCTACCCTACCTCTATTCTTTTAGATGCCAAAGGCAATGTTATTAGTATTCACACAGGTTTTTATGGACCAAGCACGCGCGAATACGATGGCTATGTTAATCACATGCGCGTGCTATTAACGGATTTAGTTGTGGATAATGGCTGATTATCTTGACCTCTTACTACCTAATTTCAAGGAAACATCAAAGTCCAAGAGAAAAGAGAATAACTCTTTTTTCAAACGACTTAGAGGTAAGGATACAAAATCAATAGACCGTGTTTTTCATGAGCAGCATGAGCAAGTATTCGCGGAGACGGATTGCTTAAAGTGTGCCCGATGCTGCAGAGCAACAGGACCGCTCCTTACGAAACAGGACATCACAAGAATCAGTGGAAAACAAGGAATGAAACCTGTTGAATTTGAGCGAACGTACCTAAAAAAAGACGAAGATGGAGATTGGGTTATGAAAAGCCTGCCATGCCCTTTTTTGGACCGCAACACGAACGCTTGTAACATCTATGAATATCGACCTAAAGCATGTCGAGAATTTCCCCACACGGACAGGCAACACATGAAAGGAATCCTAGACCTTACCGAGGTCAATGTTAGACACTGTCCTGCCGTGTTTGAAATGGTAGAAAGAATGAAGAGCAATGGGCCTGATTAGGCCTTAATCGGATCCCTATTGAACCATTGCTCCATAGTAAATGAAAGCAATAATACAGTGAGTGAGCCAATCACATTATACCATAAGTATCCAATGGAAATCACCTCAATCGTATTCAGGTAGTGACAAGTTAAAACGGTCGCCTGTGCGGTAAGACCTGCTATGAAAATCGACTTCGCTCCAATAGATTTAATAAATAGGCCTACCAGGAATATTCCCAGAATGGTTCCGTAAAACAGACTCCCTAACACATTGACCAATTGTATTAAATTTTCATACAATGGTGCCGCTAAGGCAACGAAAATGGCGGCAATGCCCCATACTGCCGTGAGTCCTCGAATTACTCTTTTTTCATTGTGCTTCTTACTACCCCAAAATACACTGAAGTAGTCTACATAGGTCGTAGTTGCTAACGCACTTACTTCTCCAGCTGTAGACGACATAGCGGCACTGATGATGACCGCCAGGAGCAACCCGATCAAACCTTTGGGTAAGAAGTTTAGAATAAAGGTGACAAACACATAGTCCATATCCTTGGACTGGAAATTTGGAATAGCAGCCTCTAGTTTAGACATGTACTCAGAACGTAATTCCTCTTGCTCGTTTGCGAGGGAACG
>CAJJCK010000179.1 GCA_905182675.1 uncultured Cryomorphaceae bacterium
ACTCACGGTAGGTTTGAGTATGTTTTTGGGATTAATAATCTTTTTAATAAGCGATACTATACAAGAAGGGCTTTGGGTTATCCGGGCCCCGGTATACTTCCTTCATCACCCCGAAATGGGTTTCTTAATGTCAAGTGTAGTCTAGAGCCAAAATCTAAGAACTAAATATGATTAATTCAGGGTTATTGCACCTCTATTAAGTCTCCGACATCCGTGACTTAAGTCATTAATTCCATTGTCTCATCAACAACAACGGCCTATAGAATCTCATTTCCAACATTTAGAGAATTTTTATCATAACACAAGGGTTTTTGTGAAACGTGTCTCTCGTCACATTCGATAGAATTTTCGGATGTATTTTGCACCATGCGAAAACAATTTGTAGCGCTTGCGCCAGGTATAGGTATTTCGATTCTTATCGCGCTGATAGCGAAGTTCAGCGGTCAATACGTGCCTATGGTTGGCGCCACGTTACTCGCACTCCTATTGGGTGCCATAGCTGGGAATACGTTTATGAATGATTCCACCTGTGCTCCCGGGTTAAAGTTTATCGAGAAATACGTTCTTGAAGCCTCTATTGTACTCAGTGGATTTGGTTTGCAGGCCGTTCACTTAAAGACGATGGGAAATTCTATTTTGTGGCTTTTGGTAATCATGGTCTTTACTACGTTTGCTTTATCATGGATATTAGGGAAGGTCTTTACATCTTCAAATAGGTTTAGTTATTTGCTCGGAGCAGGCAGTGCGATCTGTGGATCTAGTGCGATAGCTGCTACTGCGCCTATCATCGAGGCCTCTGAAGAGGAAACTGGACTAGCACTGGGTCTTGTCAACGCACTCGGTTTATTGGGTTTGGTAGGTCTACCATTGCTGGCTCATACGTTAGATTTTTCGACATTACAAAGTGCTACGCTGATAGGTGGAACACTTCAATCGTTAGGACACGTAGTGGCATCAGGACATACCTTAGGCGAGGATGTTGGTCACTGGGCTGTGATTGTGAAAATGGGCCGGATTTTGTTTATGGTGCCTTTACTGCTGATTTTATTCTTTTTGAAGCGTTCTAGTGACGTCAAACGCAAGGCCAAATTTCCAATGTTTATAGCTTGGTTTGTAGCTGCGATATTGATTTCACAGGTTCAAAGTATACCAACGGTAATAAACGAAACCATGTCTACTTTGGGTAAATGGTTACTGATTGTTGCCATGGGGGCCATAGGTGCTAAGATTCGATTAACTCAATTGGTCAAGATTTCTAAAAAAGGCATCCTTCATGGAATCACACTATTTTTTCTTCAGATACTGATCGCGGTCTTGCTTATCGCCCTTTTTGTATAACATACGGATATATTTTCGCGAGTTATCGGGTGTATTTTTGGTAAGCTTGGATCTAGGGTGTCTTCAATTTGTCTTTCGTATTGAAAACAAAATTCATTCCGGAAAGGGACTTATAGCGCTTTAAGTATTCTATAAACCCAGGTGCATTTGATTTTGCAATGATGGCACTTCCTAGGTAATAAGCTGGAAGTGAGGGGTATTGATGGTGTGCTTCGTGTAGGTTGAAATTAAACAGAAAATAGTGAGCGATAAATTTTGGGAATGTTATGCTGCGCGTGTAGATAACTTGATCGCTGTAGCGAATTGGCCGGACTGGGGTATTTCCTGCAATGGGAATATCAATATGCGAATGTTGGCTTAAGATAACGAGGTCGCTTATAATTAAACTTAAAATATAGGCGGGTAGTACATAGAAAAATAATGTCTTGTTTACTAGGACAATGATTCCAGCGTAAAGTAGTAGTTGTACTATCATATTCAACCGTATTCTGCGTATGTTTTTTGACTTTAGGTGACGTTTCATCTTTTCTAGATTCCAATAATTACCAAACCTATAGCCAAGCGTGAAAAGCGGTATGTATAGTCGCCAGGAGATGTTTACGAGTGCTTTTGTAAAGGATGAAAATTTAGGATTTACAGTACCCTCTGTAGTAGGGTCTTTATCTCGGAACCCTGTCCATTTATGGTGTAGATTATGAATTTCTACCCAAGAAGTAAAGGGGATTAACGAGAGGAAACCCATGACGTGGCCAAATCCTTGATTGGCCCATTTAGATTTGAAAAAACTCATGTGACCGCATTCATGGAGCAGAATAAAACATTGAAAGAAAAATATACCGAGAAGTAGCTGTGAGAGGATATAAGAGATTGGGGAGTGTAGCGCTGTATGAAGCAACACAGCTAGTCCAAACTCGGTGAATGGTATGACTAGAGAAACGAGTGCCTTGGTATTTGAGGGGCGCTGCTTGTGGATGAATTTTTTCATATGCTCTCCGTGCTATGTTTGATGTTATAGAACTCAACAAATTTGAGTCGCATTTCAACTACTTTCTGTTCAATATTTTCAGATGTCCAATTCTTTATTGACACGGATTCCATTGTACATACTTCCATAACCCCTCCTGATACTGATGTGTAATTATCGAGGTTGTCGTAGTTTTTTGGAATATAAACGAACATCGGTGATATATTTAACTTTCCAGCCAGGGCCATCCTATACACTCCACTATTGAATTCAGCGATGCCGTTAATATAGTCATGTACGCCTTCAGAAGATCCTGCAAAACTCATAGGTTTCTTTTGGAGACGTTCTTCAAGCCGCTCAAAAAACCGAGCTCTCCGTTTCGGATGTTTTTTCTGTGGAACGTAAATGACGCCCATTCCGAAAGCAGTTAACGTTAAGGGTATGAGTTTAAGGGTTTTTTCAGAGAGTAAAAATGGCACGTTAAGTCCAAGAGCTGTTAACGAGAAGATGTCTAGCAAGGAGTTATGGTTAAATGTGATAAATGTGGGTTGATGAGGTAGCGTGTATTTATTTGGGAGAACAAGACGGAACCCTAAGAATCGGAGAATAAGTTTTGACGAAAGTACAGTGAGGACCTTACGGTTGAATGGAACGAGTCCGCCAAAAGAAACAAGACGTAGGGTAGTTGAGACGATCCCGAATATCGCGAGTATCAGAAACGTAACCGTTATTTGGTATACGGTTTTCATGATTTACTACAGACTACGGTTTGCATAGATAGATTTAGTTTTTTCTGGAACCACAGGATTGGGGATAAAAGGAATTGTCCCAAGAAGTATGGGAAAACTATTTTATCCAAGTTCAATCCTTTCCCAAGCGTTCTGAAATAAGTTCCTGTGAAAATGTAAAAGTAGGCAGGGAAGGCTCCATAGGGAAGGTAATGGTCGATCTTGTAATCGTGTTTATGAAGAATATTTACCAGATTTTTTTTATCGTAAAGTGCTGTGTGCTGTGGAGCCTGAATGCCGGGCCATTTGGATTTAAAGAGCTTGAAAGTGAGTGAGTCAAGTCTCGGCACTTCGATGATTAATAGTCCACCGGGTTTTAGCAATGATTTGGCATATTTTAAGGTTTGATTTGGATCGTAGTCGTGCTCGAAGAAGTGCCACATAGTGATAAGGTCAAAGGATTGCTTAGGTAGATCTTGCTCATAGAATAGCCCTTCGTGAAAGTCGATTTTTTCAAAGTCTGGATAATCTAGGTTTTCCTTAAAATCGACACCACTTATCTGGCACTCATACTTTTTGTTGAGATGAAGTAAAAATGTTCCCACGGCACAGCCAACATCTAAAACTCGTGTGTTTTTATCGATTGTCATATAGGATCGTACGAGTTTTTCTTTTTCGCGGTCATGCTTGCTCATGGCGTGTTCATAGAGGGGGGTTAGGATTCCCCAATTCTTCTTTTTGCGGTGAGCGATATATTCGGTATCATAAAACTCTTTGATTCCGCTAATTGAGATCCTCGGGTTTTGGTATACTAATTCGCAATTATTACACTTAACGTATTGAAATTCACCATCCTTTCCTGTTAGGTCTTCTTCGCCCTTCAAGAAGAAGGTACTTTCGTTTGAACCGCATTGGTAACAGTTTACAGATTCGAAATCAAAATGATCCGGGTTTACAAAGGCCTTGATGTTCAATATGGGGTCAAATTTTGTCATGCTAAAATGCTGTGTTGGTGAGGATGTATAGAAAAAGAAGGAGGTACCTAGTTTGTTTCTGCGTAGTCAGTAAGGCCGCAATACTAAGAATTAAGAAAATAATCGAGACTTGCGAAACCCCATCAATGAAATAGCATAGGGCATAAGCTGTGATTAATATGGGCAAAGCGGTGATCTTGCTGATGATGTCTTCATCGCGGTATTCTATTAGCATGAAAATCAGAAAAAGACCTAAGATTGCGTAAGCGTCATGGCTGCCAAGTGCTAGCACAGCAAAAGGGTATTTGAGAAGCGGAAGAAGGAGACGGATTTTTCGAAATGGAAAGAGAAAATAATAGCTGATTTCGGATAGAAATAAGAAGGATATGAGCAAAATAGCTTGCAGTCCGTCCTGGAAGGAAATAAGAAGGGTAAATCCTATGTATAGTGCATAGAAATATCGCTTTAAATTTACTGCGGTGGTGGAAAACGCATACGACCTGTTGGGTTTGTGTTGATCAATTTTTGAATTGGCAACATCATCATATAACCTGAACAATATAAGGAATGCCAATACTCCGACACTTTCCGCTAAGCGATGACCGTTTAGCGCAAATGAACCGTGTGCAAAACATACGAGTGCATAGGCTAGTGCGGCCCAGTTCAATAGCACAATCCGTTCTTTCATATATGTAAACAGATCAGTCATCAATAAATTTTATGGTTCCAGTATCAGCATCTAATTGGATGAGTTGTCCATCTTTTATGCGGGCGGTCGCACTGGGAACTCCGACGATGGAAGGAATTCCAAACTCTCGTGAAACGATTGCGCCGTGAGAGAGCATACCGCCTCGTTCCACAATCAAACCACTGATTAGAGGAAAAACCACAATCCAACCTGGATCTGTTTGTCTGGTAACCAGGATGTCCCCTTTTTTCAGTTTGTATGCCTCGGATATGGACTCAATGACACGTGCACGTGCAGTCACTTTTCCACCGCAAGCACTCATGCCCTTCATCAGATCATCTTCGCTATTTGAATCCTCTTCATTTTTTGTGCTTACGACCAGACCGTTTACGGTGAAAAACTCGTCAGGAAAAGATTTTTCGCACTCTTGCTGATAGTGCCTTTTACGTAAAGTTATTTGGTCTAGGTTCGCCTCGGGTAAGATTGATGAATATTCTATCAGTTCGGTGATTTCTATGTAGGATAGGTAGAGTAAGTCATTGGAATCCGCAAGTAAATTGCGCTTTTGAAGTTCGCTGCCAATTTTCCTGATGACTTTTTTGAATTGGTAATAGAGTTGTGCTTGCTTTAGTCGAGCGCGTTCCCTAGAACTTATGCCACGCATCGCGTTCCGGATAGAAAGGTCTACGAGTCCATGAAAGAAAAGGGCTACGGGGAACACGATGCCGTATTTTGTCCAAATCTTCCTAATAAACCGTTGCCTAATTTGCTTTGCTTCGTCTGCGGTGGCAGCGATTTGAAGAGCGGGATCATGTTCATTTATTTCGTCATATTGTTTGAGAAGTTGGATGAACGCTACTGGATTATCACTGAAGTTATCAGCCGTAAACATGAGTTCGCCCGAACATCTGAAACCCCAATTTTCCAGGTAGGAATGGATCAATTCAATCGCTTTGTATTCTTTGGATTTGGATGCATAAAGTTTCCAGAATTGATCAGGCTCCATATCCTGAAAATCAGTATATAATATAACGTCTTTTTTAGTGATTTTCAGGATTTCGTGAATGAGCAAAACGGGTTTGGTACTCACAAGGTTTGGAATAGACTGAATAAGTTGATTATGAATTCCAATAGCTTCCTTTCCATAAAATTTTGAGCAGAGCTTTCCCAAGAGTCCGTGGTGAAGCATGGCAAAAAAATCGGCAAGCGAAGCCTTGTACCAACTATGCATCCGAATTTCGATAAACTCGTGAAACGCCGTTTTTAATTCATCTAATGAAATGGCTTGCTCGGATTTGAAGACATATCCTTGAACGCGATTTTCGAATAGTGCCACTTCACGACCTAATTTCCTGTTGTGTTTAATGACGCTTCGAACAAAAGTAAATTTTTCTATGAATGGTACTTTTTGATCGTTCAGGGATTCGTCTTTATGTCCAACAAAATTATTGAACGATCCTAGTAATTGTTTCGCAAATGGCGAGCTGTAAAAAATGTTATATATGCTCGACATGTTATAATACATACCGCCTCCAAATACACCAATAACATTTGCGAATGAAGATTCGAGTCGTTGAATACGTTCTTGTGGAATCTGGAATAGTTTCGACAGATTTTTGAAATAGTGGTAGTAAGAATCCCGTGCAATACTGTATAACAATGGACTAATCGCGCTAGGGTAATTTTCGTTTACATTCGTGTTCGACCAATGTACGGTTACTCCTTTGCCCTCTGTAGTTATTGGTCTTGCTTGCAAAACATAAACAATTCCATCCTTAACTGCGAATTCGATGTCCAGAGGCACGCCAAAGGAGATTTCGAGACGAACACAGATATCTACTAAAGATTTAAATGCGCCAGAATCAGTGCATTGTACGTGGTGGTCCTTTCGAATATAAGTCTTGGATTCGGGCTCTACATCACCGCTGACCAATTTCTCTCCATGCCCGGCAACATATTCGACCAATAATTCGTTGTCAGCCAACGGACTACGCGTAAAGACTACGCCAGCAAAATCTGGATCAACCATTTCCTGTACGACTACAGCCATACCTTTAAGGTGATGACCAGAGGTGTTTTCATATGCTTTAACACTCTGTGAACTATACGATTTCCAGCATCTCAGTGTATTTTCATATACAGAGTTTAGATCAGGAGCGGAGCGGTAAGACTCTAGTTGCCCAGCAAATGAGTTTTCGTCTGAATCTTCCCCAATAGCCGAACTTCGCACCATAAGCGTAACCGCATTGAGTGATTTAAGTGCATTTTCAAGAACTTCCTTAAAGTGGTCTATGTTTAACCGTTCCTGCTGAAATGCTTCGAACCAACCTTTATGAATAACGAAGCCATTTGGTACGTTTTCACCGTATTGAATTAATCGAGATAGGCTAGCCGCCTTGTTGCCAAATTCGGACGGGGAGAGAGACTCTTGTAGTGTAATCATACGGTTAAAAGCTCTTTTTTATCCCTGAAATAACTAAGATTACAGTGGTTGTTATGTGTATGAAAAGCAAGAGAAAATACATCCAGAGTGCTTCTCCAAATGTTACAAAGCCCATAATGGCGTGAACGAAGCTTAAACCTATTGTGGAGTCGGATTTATCTAGCCACCAAAAAAAGTATTTGAACCGTTGATGGGTGCCTCCTGGTGGAATGTTCACTAATCTCTTGAGAAGAGAATTTGGCAATTCGAAAAAAAGGTAAAAAAACCCAAGCAATGCCCCGTACCAATAAGGTATTTCTATAGGAACGGTTATGAATCGAATAAAAGCTAAAAAGATCAAGGCATTTACAATGGTTAGAAAAAGGAAGCCTCGATAGGTTTTGTTTCGACCGAATAAACGAATGGAAATCGGAATATTGAGCTCTTCTAGTAGGCTATATTTCACAACCACCATATGAAGGG
>CAJJCK010000180.1 GCA_905182675.1 uncultured Cryomorphaceae bacterium
TTTTTATTATTAAAAAAAATCGGGACTATCCTACTTTTACAAGCTCTACTTTAAACAACAAAGTTGCGTTAGGAGGTATAACGCCGCCAGCTCCTGCTGGTCCGTAACCTAGATCAGAAGGAACCACCAAAGTTGCTTTAGATCCTTCATTAAGCAATAAAATGCCTTCATCCCAGCCAGGAATTACTTGACCCACTCCTATCGTAATGGAAATGGGCTCACCACGCTGGAAAGAACTATCGACAACTGTCCCGTTGAGTAATTTCAATTCGTAATGCACCTGAACCTGGTCACCTACGTTAGGCTTAGGACCTTTTCCTTCCTCTTCCATGAGATACATAAGTCCGCTCTCTGTCTTCTGAGCGCCATCAGTGAAGGGCTTCATTGCTTCTGATTCGGCTGCCGCTTGTGCATCAGCTGCCTCTTTTGCCGCCAATTCTGCCTTACCTCTTGAAGTGGAGAAAAGCTCTCCAGCATTCCAAGATGTTGCTTCAGCACCAACTCTCAGTATCTCTACTTTCGTCATTACATCATCCTGCTCTACAGCATCAACTACGTTTTGGCCTTCCGTTACATATCCAAAAACAGTATGCTTTCCATCTAGCCAATCTGTAGCGCCATGGGTAATGAAGAATTGAGAACCATTAGATGCTGGACCAGAATTCGCCATAGACAACGTACCTGGTCTGTTATGTGATAGATCAGGATGAATTTCATCCTCAAATTGGTAGCCTGGACCACCTGCTCCTGTTCCAGTAGGATCACCGCCTTGAACCATAAAGTCTGCAATCACTCTGTGAAAAGTCATTCCATCGTAGTAAGGAACACCAGCATCTTTTGCTGTGTTATCAACAGTACCCTCTGCAAGACCAACAAAATTTGCTACGGTCATGGGTGTTTTTTCGTGCTCAAGCTTGATTGTAATTTCTCCTTTCGAAGTAGAGATTTTAGCGTAAATACCGTTTTCCATGTAAAAAGTAATGTGAGGTAAACCCTCGATTATTTTGCTATTTCTAAAATTTCAATGTCAAATATCAACGTAGCATTTGGCGGAATCACTCCTCCGGCACCTTGGGCGCCATAACCTAAATTAGAAGGAATGATCAACTTAGCTTTACCGCCTACATTCAATAATTCTAATCCTTCTTTCCAACCGGCGATCACACGACCGTTTGGTCCATATTCTACAGGAATAGCCTCATATGGCTCTCTACGTCCATCGTAAAGACCATATTTAATGGCCCATTCCTTATCTGAAGTATCAAAACATGTACCGTCAGTTAAAAAACCTGCATACTTGACTTTCACCACTTGCCCTATTTCCGGCTTCACACCGCTACCTATATCTTCTATGATGTATCTAAGACCTGTTGCAGTCTTCTTAGCATCACTATACATGTCATTCATTTCAGCTTCTAGTGCTGTTGCTGCATCAACCTTACGTTGCTCCACAGCATCCATTCCTGCCATAAACTCATCAGCCGCATTCCAATTCTTAGCTTCCTTACCAACACGGATAATGTCTACAGATTGGAGTAAGACTATATCTACAGGTCTGTCCTGAGAGGCACGTTCTACATCACCAATAGCAACAACAATTTCTTGACCAGAAATAACCTGTGCAAAAATGTTATATCCCCCGTCAAGATGCGGAGTTGCGTTGTGAGTAATAAAGAACTGCGAACCGTTGGTTCCAGGTCCGGCGTTTGCCATACTTACCACACCGCTCTTATCATGTTTTAATTCCGCTGAAATTTCCTGCGGAAACTTGTATCCAGGACTTCCTGCACCAGTTCCATCTGGATCACCAGCTTGAATCATGAATTTTGGAATTACTCTATGGAAAATGGTACCATTAAAATAAGGCTTGTCTGCATATTTCGCATCCACTTTCGGATGGGTCCCTTCAGCAAGAGCAATAAAATTACCAGCAGTCATGGGAACCAAGTCCTCATGAAAGTCAAATAGTATATCGCCCATGGACGTAGTTAATTTCGCATAAATACCAGGCTCTAAAGTAATGGTCTGGTCATTTACAGTGACTTTGTTTCCGCCACAACTAGCTAGCGTAAAGGCCATTATTACAATGGCTAAGGTTTTTTTGATCATGATCTAATTTTTTTATTGAGGAAATCAAAGGTACTATGTCTCGGTGATTATACTTCGACTTGGTGAAATGAATTTTGAAGGTGGTGTTCTTCAAGGGATTTGGACTTTCATCCCAACGGTATAGCCGAAATCAGCGGACTATCTGAATAAGTCTTAAATCGTAACGCAGAGGACTTTGCGGCGGAACCTTATCTAAGTCACCTGCCAGTCCGCGTGCTAAAAACGAAGGGATAAGAACTAGCTTCTTTTCCCCTTCTTTCATTCCAGAGAGTGCTTCATGTAAGCCTATTTCCATTTCGCTCATTCCTAGATCAACGGTATCAGTATATTGGCCTACGCCACTGTCATCCATTAGATAGACCGTTGCACTGTAAATAATCCTATCCCCCATTTCGGATGTTAGACCATCACCTTCTGAAATCGACAGCTCATACATACCGTAACCATTGCGCTCAATTCCCTCAAGTTGATGTTGATCTATATATCCTTGAAGGATTTGACGCTCTTGTGCAAGGTACATGCGTTGCCGCTCAACAGGGTCCAAATTAATGGAGTTGACCGTTGATTCAGCACGCTCTGCACAAGAAAAAAGGCTTATTAATAAAACCGAGTATATCAGTTTTTTTACTCCCATACTAAAGTTGTTTTTGCATAATTAAGTGCATCAGCAATTGACATCTCTAATTTACCTCCAGCAGCATTTTTATGACCGCCACCATTAAACCCGTTACGTGCTATTTGATTGACATCTATTTGTCCTTCGCTACGAAGTGAGAGCTTGACAGCACCCTTTTCCTCTCTCATGAATATGGTCATCTTGGACCCTGCAATACTCAAACCGTAATTCACAAATCCTTCTGTAATGCCTTTTTCAAAGCCCAGTCTATCGCATTGCTTTTCCGTTAGGTACAAAAGCACTTTATCACCTGAAGGGCTCAATTGCATTTGATCTAACATTGCTCCTAAGAGACGAAGTCGCGCAGCAGGTTGTGCATCAAAAATCTTTCCATGTAACA
>CAJJCK010000181.1 GCA_905182675.1 uncultured Cryomorphaceae bacterium
AGGATACGGTCATTGTAATTTGCAGCATCTGCACAAGGTAGATTTGCTAAGTTCTCCTTAGCATTCCAATCCGAAGCATTTGCTGGGCTATTAAGAAAAATAAAATTTCCTCCATTTGAACCATTCAAAGTGTCAGTACCTACATAAACACCATCACCATCAGGATCTGCAAGTTGTACTGCATTTGCACCTCCAATGACACCGCCACCAAGATAAAGACCGTTCGTTCCAACTGTAATATTTGCGGTATTTACCATAAAGGTTACCACATATGGAGTTACAATACAGCTACTTGAGTGTGAACCTATATAAGTCCACGTATTCTGGCTATACACATCCCATTCCGTTGCACCGGTTGTCCAGTTGGTTGAACCACCTGTCACGGAACTCTTACGAACTAACGTGTGGTTTGCAGTTGACCCAGTACCTACAGCCCAGCTTGATCCAGGATCTACACCAGGAACACCGATCACATCGATGGTATCTGTACCGTCATATAAGATTAAAGCATCGTCACCATTGAAGTGAACAATTGATGGGTAGCCTAATACCGTATCAGCCTCAGCCTGGATAAGAGTATCCGCCTGATTTGTTGAGACCACATAAACATCACCAGAGGCAATAGTTGCGTTTGTGGTAAATGTATTCGTGTAAGACCCGCCGTTACCACTCATGTAAACAGTATAACCTGTTAACGAAATAGCACTCGCAGATGGATTATAGATTTCAATGTACTTGTGGTTTGATGAACCTTCACCGTATTCGCTGAAGAAAAGGTCATCACAAGATTGACCGTTTGCTGCAAATACACCTAGGACCATTGTCAGTAAAAGGGTAAAATTTTTCATGTGCATTTTGAAGATTTATTGAATTCTAAAAGTACGGATGATATATTAATAAATGGTTATTCAAAGTCTAAAGTTAACTGATACCTACTTATGGTACCCGCTTGTTTATCAGCGACGTAGAGTATCTTGTCATAATAACATAATGCTGACAATTCTTCAAACCTGCCTATCGTAGCTATAGCGTGCTTATCAGCGGTTGAAGCCGGTGGTGGTGGCACACCTTCTAGCCCGTTGGATGTGAATTGATAAACAGAGTCAACTGCACCATCTGCGATAAACACAAAGGCATTTGCATCACCTGCAAAAGCGATATCAATCGGATTTATGAACCTATTTGCCGTTTGTAAGTAGCTATCTGCAACTGGATCAGTGGTCGAATAAAACACGGGTTGATACACTGCGCCAAATGGACCTTCCTCAAACTGCACATGCTGTACCTGAATACTCTGATCGGGATGGTTATTAATCACCCAAAAGTCTTGAGATGGCTGCGCTGAAATTTGTGGCGCTTGCGTAAATGACGCCATGGCTAAGGGACGCTTAAAGTAGTTGTTATACACTGCACCCGCAGCTGTAACGGGGACGCTGGATACAAAATCATCCGTGTTTGAGAACACTACAACCGCATTGTCTGGGCCAAAACCGGCATTGTTCGTATTCGTTCCGGTCCTTGAAATGTAGTAACGGTTATTCAATGCCGCTGTGTTTCCACCTTGCACAGCAATATCCGTGAATTTCACACTAGCGTCGGACGAAGAGAAGCTGTTCTTAAAGTAAAAAGGGTGTACCGCTACTTTTTCTATTGTTGCATTATTAAAATCCAAAATGCCGTTCTCTTCAAAATTTATCCTGTAGATCGTGGTCAAATCATAGTCTACACCGTTTACCGTTGTATCTGAAGTACCTATCGCAAGCAACTGAAGCCTCCGGTCTTGAACAACTTTCGTGACGCCAGGAATAAAAATTCGTCCCTGGGGCTGGAATGCCAAATCAAAGCGAGCAATCTCAGAGGTAACGCTATCTACAACATATAAAAACTCGTCAAAACCAATGGCTATATCCACCGGTGCGGCTACATCATAAAGCTTTGGTTCTAAAGGAACATATGCGACCTCGCGAACTTCATAGTTGGGTATGTCTATAAATCCTAAATCCGTTTTATCTCCCCAATAATTATCACAGCCACCTATAAATAGGGCTGTTAAAGTAAGGGCTATGCAGTTCATCCACTTCATCATTGTAGCCAGGTTAGTGGTGTTATTCTTAATCCAATTACCGTTTGGTATCCACCAGCTGGAGATGGAATTGCTGAAACACCCATCTTCATGGGCCAACCACCTAAATTAGTTTTCGTTGAGAATCCAAAAGAGGGCGCGCCCCATTTAGAAACAAATCGATATCCCAATTGGACTTCAAAAAGATTCATAAAGAGGTACTCAGCCGCTATGCTATAGTTTTCGTTATTGTCGGAGGGATGGTTCAACTGGAACGAGGAATACACCTTATGTTTACCTTCTTCCCATGCAATAAAGCGCATTCCCATGGAGAATACTTGCGGGGGAGCGGCAACTGAAGATGCCGTAGTATCTGTGTTCACCGTAGTGGGTAAAATACCTGATTGAATAATTGGCGTCGAAGGGCCAAAATTTAATATGGCGGCTGCGAAGGTTAGTTCTCGGTAATCCAATTCATAGTGGAATCCCAAATCAACCGCCACACTATGGGCAACAAATGCCCCAAGCTGCTCTTGACCATATTTCAACTGGATTCCGGCATTAAAATAATCCGAAAAACGTTGGGCAACACCTAGGCCAACTGTGGTTAACGCACCGTTCACTATTCTTCCTGTTCCCTCCGGCTGCCAAACGGTACGTTCCATAATACCACCTGAATAGAGTGAGTTAACGGAAACACCTATGGTTTGATTTGCATTGCGTGCCTTAGATACACTTACAAAATCGTGACCTATAGATGCACCTAAATAGCGTGACCCAGATAACAATCCCTGTTGATTTCCTGCAGTAAGTAGTGCAGGGTTTGTAGCTAAAGCGTAGGCAGATTTATTAGACAAACTTGTGCCTCCCAGTCCCGCGCTCCATGGATCAATAGGACTCTTCAGAAATGTAAACGAGCTTAATCCCGCACGCTCTTCGCCGTAGTTTGGGAGAAGCTGCGCTTCTACTGTAAAACAGCTTCCTAATGCGAGTAAGAGTAGTAGACGCTTTACCATGACATTTGCATTCCGATGAAACATTGAATAGGTGCACTGTATCTAGCTGGGTTTCGTGGATCTACACCACTTTCTTGGGGGCCATTAAATTCAGGGCGCGGATCGCGCCATGTAATGGGCACATTATCACCATACTCATAAGCATATCCAGTGATTGGATTAATGATTTGGGAGTTACGACGGTTGGTCAAGTTAGTGACCTCAGCACTCAATGAAACTCCACGTCCACCAGCTAAGCTCAACAAGCGATAACTCACTTTAGCATCCACGGTAAACCAGTATAAGCCACGACCTTCTAAATAGCGGGTATTATCCACTTCATATTGAGGACGTCCTAAAAAATTATATCCGACCAAATTCTGCGGCGTATAGCGATAACCAGAGGTGTAACGACCACTTAATGTCCCACGCCACTTGCTACTGTCGCTTGCATAGGTAATACCTGCATTAAACTTCCAAGGGCGATCCCAAGCCAAGAATTGCTCCTGTGATAACGGAACCTCTCCTGTCTGAGCAATCTGCAAAGCACTTTCACGAGCAGAATTACTCTTGCCTCGAGCTTGCTGGTAAGAGCCATTCACAAAGGTTTGGAAGCTTTCGCCTATTCTCGCATTGAACTGTGTTTCTACCCCGAGAACTTTAGCGTAGTCTTGGTTGATATACATGGTCTTCGTTACCGGCCGGCCGGTAGCATCCGTCGTTATAACACGTCTAGCAACGATATAGTCAAACCTGTTGTTGTTAAAAGCATTCAGGGTCCATCCAAGTCGAGTTCCTAGCAAAGTTTTGTAACCAATCTCATAAGAGATGTTAACCTCTGGGTTTAAGTTTGGGTTTCCTAAATTCGACAAAAACGAACGGTCTTGGTACTCGGGATCCAAACCAGCATATAAAAATCGTGGATGCGGTGTTCTCATACTGTGGCCATAGTTGAAATACAGTACGTTGTTTTCTGTTACTGGAAAACTCACATTTAAACGAGGTAACATCCTTAATTTCCAGCGCAAGCCAGCGGCACCTATAGTACTGGCCATATAGTCTTCTCTAATTTGATCTAATACCGGCGATGAGGCATCCTCAATGGCGTTATCAGCAAAACTTCCTGGAGCCCAGTAATTAAGTCGCATACCAATAGTTGCCTTAATCCCCTGGTACTCTATACGGTCTTGAATAAATAAGCCGCCTTTTTGCGGATCTACTTTCCAAATATCGTTACTACTCCCAATGGAAATTGAGGGTGTTGTGGTAGAGTCATTAAGTACTATTGGAGCTCCTACCCATGGACGGAATACATCTACCCATTGATATTCCGTAAAAGCATGCTCCCATCCCCCAGAGGCTGTGTGCGTTTTGTTTGGCGTATAGGTGTACTTACCTTTTAAGGTATATTCTTCAGCGTAGTGATCATGCCATATTGGTGTAACACCACCGTTATTGACCAAACCGTCCCCAGGTATCAGATAATAAGTACCCGACTGGTCGTTTGGATTAAATATATCCATTGCGCCAGTGTAGATATAATTCTCATCATATATCTGATCAACGGTATTAGAACGGAATGGACGGCCATTCGCATCTGCTCGCAGATTGGTGAATAAGCGACCACTAGAGAAACTCACACCTGATTTTGGACTAAGTCTCTGCTGCCATTGCAATACCGTAAGATTACTGTGGTGGGTATAGGTGGTGGCATTGTCTAAATTATTCGAGCGATCGTACTGAAAACCTGGTGCTAATAGCGCGTCAAAACCAACTATCTGCAAAGTCCTTGAATTCTGATTCACCTTTAAACTATGGCTGTTCGTCAGGCTGATCTTACCGACTTTTGGACTTCTAAAGGTGAGTTTAGTGGTGTGGGTGTAATCATTACTTTGTCTGGGTGCCCACAATGAAGAATTGTCGGGGAATAAGCTACTTTTTAATTGGCTTGCCGTTGCACCGAAGTAATGATCTGAAATATCAGCATTTGCACTGGTAAACAAGGTTAGTTTTTTTCCAGTGCCCGGAATAGGCGTGCTTAGAGTCACCTCAGCACGGTCAGTATTAAAACTTGCTGGAGTATAATTATCGGAGCTATATCTAGCGCTCCATTGCAACTTTTTACCACCTTCTTTTATCGTTGTATTTACAACACCTGAAGAACCTCCTCCGTATTCAGCACTAGCACCACCAGTCATAAGATCAATAGAGGATAATGAAGATGCACTAACAGAGACTCCTCCTCCAGTACCGGCTAATGGATCTTGAGCAGAGATACCGTCAACGAGGTATTCCGTTTCATATACCCGGGCACCGCGAATCTGAATTCCATCCGTAGTTTTCTGGACACCAGCTTGCTGCGCAATAATGTCTTCAACCCCTTTCGCTACAAGTGAACTTATTTCGTCTGATGAAAATGATATCGCTGATGAGGCTTGTTCTAAATCTACTTGGTTTTTTCTACCTACTACAGTGACCGTATTGAGCATCTCATTTTGCTCATTCATGGCCACTTTTAGATTTTTAGTCTGTCCACCTTTGATTTTAACACCATTAACTAAAGTCGGCTGGTATCCTATAAACTGAACCTTGACACTGTACGTGCCTGGCTTTATATCTAGGATGGTGAAGTCACCTGAGAAATCAGTCATTCCTTGGTAGTAGCTACCCACGATAGAGATGGACGCATTTGGAAGAGTCTCTCCAGTTCCTTTATCTACAACCGTGCCCTTGAGCACCCCTTTGTCTTGGGCAACTGCAGTGATGCTAAAGCAGATCATGAATATGATATAGAATGATCTAAAATTCATGGAGCAGTATATGTTCTAGGAGATCACCTCCGTTAAGGGAATTGGTTCTGGAAAACTGGTGCAATGGTATAGAGAAAAACACCTCATATACCTCTCCGTTTCTTTCACGAATGGTTCCAACGGTATTATCGCCGGTCCACCCAGCAATCTTTGTTAGTTGTGCCGAGTAGTAGGCATTTGCATCTGCAGCGGGGACCACTGGGGCAACTCCGAGTACGATGTTTTTTGGACTAATTATTGGAGCCGTACTTAAGCTGTTTATCGGGACCATCGCGCTGTCATTAGTCAGACGTGCTTGACCAACGGAGGAAATAGAACCACTCACCGGATAGACATCATTAATAGCGGTCATGTCCATAGAACCTGTTAATTGGGCGCTGGTGAAAATCTTACCCCCATATTGAACGTATGCCTGAACGGAGGGCGCTAGAATGTTTAATAAATAATCCGAACCACCATTGTTAGGGAACTGGGTAGCATCTGTAAAAAGAAGAACACGATCGTATTGTTCCAATAACAAACGCATGGTAGGGTTCCAATAAGAAGGAATTCCTACTCCAGTAATTGCATCCATCTGAACGAAATCATATGGATCACCTATGGTATCTAACCAACTCTTGTACTGCGCACCTATGTAGGCAGGTTGACTATTGAGAACGAGCATCGGAGCCAA
>CAJJCK010000182.1 GCA_905182675.1 uncultured Cryomorphaceae bacterium
TATACATATCTCAATATTGAATCAAAAGTATTTTTTTTAATCAAATACTGTTAGATTCATCACTGGTAAAAGTCTGTAATCGAGATTTTATTCTTCGGATAAGCAAATAACTAACCTCACCTTAATAGAGTAGATAGTGTCGAAGTATTCCACTTTAAGAAATTACCATTTAACTTGAAACATAATTTAGAATCCTAAACTACATACCATCGTAAATTCAAAAACCTCCTATAACGATAGAATTCATCTCATTCTAGACAGTATTGAGCTGCGTCCATTTTTTAACATCCAAACGTGGAAAGGGATTTTTTCAGTCATTCAAGAATGGGCTATGATATTAATCGCAGCCTTTCTTTGTGAAACTTATTTTCATTGGAGCATCTATATAATCACCGTTGTCTTTATTGGTGCAAGGTATCTCGCTTTAGGATTATTAATGCATGAGTCTGTTCACGGTTTAATCTCAAAAAACAAAAGGATCAATGACATAGTTGGTGAGGTGTTTTGCGCTTGGCCGGTGATCGTTTCCATGAAATCATATAAAGTAAAACATCTCAAACACCATCAATGTCTAAATACGGATGAAGACCCAGATTATACTGCTAAAACGGATAAGAATTGGCAATTCCCAATGCCTATTAATCGCTTTCTTAAAATCGTCATGAGGCAACTTTCCGGGCTTGGTGTTTTCGAAACTTTTCGAGTAATGTCGGGCAAATCAGTTGCATCGGGCAAACCGAAGTCCAGCAGGAGATACAAGTTCGCTAGAGTTTCCTTCTACATCATTTTCCTTGGTGGGTTTATCTATTTCGATCACGAAATGCTGCTTTTAAAGTACTGGTTCGTTCCCTTCATCTCTTGGACGCAACTCATCAATAGGTGGCGACGGATAGCTGAGCATTCAGGTATTGAGCATCAACCCCTAGAGATGCAAACGCGAACAACGAAGCACAATTTCATTTCTAGACTCCTACTCTCTCCTAAAAACATTGCGTACCACTGCGAACATCACATGTTTCCCAGTATACCACAATACAACCTTCCAAAAGTTCATGAGAGGTTGGTCAATGATGATATTGGTAGACAATCTATTTACATTTCAAAAAACTATATAAACGTATTTAATGAATGCATAGAAAAATAAATACTGAACCTTCCTATCTACCAGTAATTCCAGGAAGAGGACTTGTTGTAAAAAGTGCCATTGAAATGCGTCAAGCCTTTTTAGAGCAGCAAGACATCTCCATCCAGAACATTAAGTATTCCAAGCTGGAACTGAGCGAAATTCAAAACAACATAGAATCGTATATCGGCTCTGTAGAAATCCCTTTAGGAGTGGTCGGTCCAATGTTGTTTAAAGACGAGGCACAAGAAGAATTAGTGTATGCAACCGTGGGTACACTTGAAGGCGCACTCGTTGCCAGCATGAACAGAGGAGCTAAGGCCATTAGTCACGGGGGAGGTTTTGAGGCTGAAGTTACTTGGCAAAAAATGGTGCGTTCCCCTTTATTTTTATTCGAAACTGAAGAAGAAGCACATACTTTTCAAGCTTTCGTGAAGACGGAAGAGGAGAAAGTGGCCCAACTGATCAAAAAATATTCGAACCATGCAGATTTACGGACTATCGAACGATTCGTTCGAGGTAAGAATGTCCATCTCAAACTCGTTTTTTCAACGGGCGATGCTTCGGGTCAAAACATGACTACAACTTGTTCTTGGCATGCAATTATGCATCTTGTCGATGTGTTTAAAGAAAAATTCGACATATCGCCAATCGACTATGTGATTGAGGGGAATGGTGCCGCAGACAAAAAAATATCCCAATATAATATTACCCATGGACGAGGTATTAGAGTGGTTGCGAATTGCTTCTTGCCTGAAGCTGTCATAAACAAGGTGCTTCGCACGACTTCCGAAAAGATGGAGCGATTTTTCGGCCCGTCGAAATCTTTCGCAGAGGAAGAATCTATGGTAGGTTACAACATCAACGTAGCCAACGCCATTGCT
>CAJJCK010000183.1 GCA_905182675.1 uncultured Cryomorphaceae bacterium
CTGGAATCAAACCGTCTACATTAGCCCATTCTGGTTCCTCTTCCCACCTAAAATTAGGTATCCAGCGGCCAGCTGAAGTTGCTAGTACGATAACCAGTGAGAGCCCTCCAATAAAAATCTTCCAAAACTTTCTTTGTGGATTTTTTACTCCCATGTTCTAAAATGTTTAGCGTCTACCATACCGTCTTGACCTTCGTGACGGACCGCAAAATCAAAGCCGTTATAAACGCTATATCCACCGTATTCTCCTTTATTATTTAAGGCTAGGAAGCCTACTTGTAATTCGTTTACTTCTGGATGTTTTTTCAGTATTCTATGGGTGACTTCATAACAGGCCTCTTCCGGTGTAGCTCCTCTGCGCATTGCTTCCACTACGGCCGAGGCTCCGGAGACCCTGATCACAGCTTCTCCGACACCAGTGGCTGTTGCGCCACCAACATCGCCGTCAATAAACAATCCTGACCCTATGATGGGACTATCTCCCACTCGGCCATGAACCTTATAAGCCATCCCAGAAGTTGTGCAGGCACCTGCGATTTTACCATAGGCATCCATGGCTAACATGCCTATAGTATCATGGTTCTCAACATTCACACCTGGTTTATATTCAGATTTTTTTAGCCACTCTTCATAGTCCTGCTGTACCTCCATTAGTGGTACCTGAAAGTCTACCTGGTCAAACCCTTGTTCCAGCGCCCATTGTTCTGCGCCTCTGCCGACGAGCATGACGTGTGGCGTTCTATCCATCACCGCTCGAGCAATATCAATGGGGTGCTGAAAATCTTCTAAAAATGCTACAGCGCCACATTTTGAATCGTGGTCCATGATACAAGCGTCTAGGGTCACATGTCCATTGCGGTCGGGTCTTCCGCCCAATCCCACCGAACGATTGGTCAAGTCACTTTCTGTAACCGCTACTCCTTTTTGTACGGCATCCAACGCGCTTCCACTTTTTGAGAGGACAGACCAAGCACCAGCATTCGCTTCCATACCATGGACCCAAGTGCTGATGACAATAGGGAATTGCCCCCCCGAAGTGGCTGATGGAATATTTTCTGCAATAGTTTTAAAAGGGGAAAGTGTTACACCCGCACTGGCGAGACCTAGGTTCTTAAGAAATCTTCTTCTTGACATGGTTCTGCGTTTGCTTAAACTTAGCACATATTTCCTAATTTGTAGCCTATGCGTAGAACCTTACCTCTTATTGCCTTATTCATAGGATTGACATTACATGCCCAGCAAGACGAATGGACCAGTGTATCCGACATTAACCCCTTTATAGGCACTGGTGGACATGGCCATACACATCCCAGTGCCCAGTCACCTTTTGGCATGATACAGTTAGGACCTAATTCGCGATATGAGGGTTGGGACGGTTGTGGCGGCTACCACTATTCCGATACTGCGCTATATGGTTTTACCTCAACGCATTTAAGCGGAACGGGAGTTAGCGACTACGGGGATCTTCTGATGCTTCCTTATTCCAAACCCACCCAAGAAGGGGCACACATTCAGTTTGATAAAACGAGTGAAGTTGCCGAGGCTGGATATTATTCAGTTACCCTTGATGACGGGACGCAGATTGAAGCCACGGCTGGAGATCGAGTTGGGATTCTACGCATCAAATTTCCTGAAGGTGGAAACCCCGGGATCATGGTCGATCTTAATTTCCGAGACCGAGTTTTAGAGAAGTCCCTTGAAGCTTCGGGAATAGGCAAGTGGCAAGGCCGAAGAATCTCAGAAGGCTGGGCGCGTGAGCAACATTTCTACTTTGGATTCGACATCACGGCAAGGCCGGATACAGCCATTGAGATTAGCGACGGCGTGTTTTGGATTCCTATGCCTGAAGGCACTAGAGAAACCACTGTACGGATTGGAATGAGCGGAACCTCAGAAAAAGGTGCTTGGACAAATATTGGGGCAGAATTGACCAACCATGATTTTGAAAGTTTACGAAAGGAGACGGTGGCGAAATGGGAAGTAGAACTGTCCAAGTCTAAGGTTAAAAGCGACAATAAAGACCAACGTTCCATTTATGCAACAGCGCTATACCATGCCTATAGTGTTCCGAATGTATGGAGTGATGTGGACGGTAGTTACCGTGGTGCAGACAATAAAATCTATTTGGACACTATCAACCGGCATTACACCGTTTATAGTTTATGGGACACCTATAGAACGGCTCACCCACTTTACACCATCACACAGCCTGAGCGGACACAAGAGTTTGTTTATGGCATGCTTGATATGTACAAACAACGGGGACGTTTGCCTATTTGGGAATTGGCAGGAAATGAAACCGATTGTATGATTGGTTACCATAGTGTTTCTGTTCTAGCAGATGCCATCGCTAAAGGATATCATACGGATACTGCTTTAACTATTGAAGCTATGCGTGCCACAGCCGAAATGGATGTTTTTGGCTTGGCCGATTATAAAGAATACGGATTCTTAAGCATTGAGAACGAAAGTGAATCCGTCTCTAAAACCTTGGAATATTCTTATGACGATGCATGTATAGCATGGACAGCAAAGCTTTTCAATGACTACAGCACCTACAATGAATACCAGCAGCGATCTACTGGCTACAGATCTTTAATAGATCCTGAAAGTGGGTTAGTACGCCCACGAAGTAATGGTGATTTTTTCAGTCCTTATGAGCCTAGGGAGGTTAACAACCATTTTACAGAGGCTAATGCCTATCAATACTCCTTCTCTCCCGTTCATGATTTAGAAGGCTGGATGGAACTACTCCATGTCTTCAGCGGCAACAGTCAAAAATGGGATAAACTTCCCCGCCGAGGAAAAGCTTCTGTCACTAAAAATCGTCATCAAACTCTGGAAGAATTATTGGACCAATTATTTACAGCATCTAGTAAAACTTTAGGTCGTGAGCAGGTCGATATTACAGGGCTGCTGGGACAATACGCCCATGGTAATGAGCCGTCGCACCACATCGCCTACTTGTATAACGCTACAGATACGCCAAACAAAACCAGCTTTCGAGTTCATCAAATCTTAGACCAATTCTATCAAAACAAACCAGACGGGTTGCACGGCAACGAAGATTGTGGTCAAATGAGCGCCTGGTATATTATGGCATCCGTAGGTCTATATCCTTTAGTCCCTGGCAAGCCTGAATACCAATTAAGCACTCCTGTTTGGGACGAGATCCACTGGTCCATGCCTGGTGGAGAAGTCTTAAATATTTCTACCACCGGTACCGGTAATTATATAGCGGATTACAACCGAGGCGAAGAAGGGTCAGCGCCTATATGGAAACAAAAGCGATACGTTACACACGAGCAGTTGTTGGACGGAGGAAATTGGACCGTAACAAAAAATGACAGTGCTACCAGCTGGAATCAAACAGAACGTTACACTAACTCCATGAACAATCCTACTCCTCCAGCACCTATAATACGTGTTCCGCGCAGTTTTACGTCGCCTGCAGATGTAGAGATTATATCCACCGGCTATGGAGATGTTTGGCGCTCCATCCAAGATGAAGGTGTACAATGGAAAAAGGACAGAAAGGGACGCCAAACAAAAGGCAAAGCCATAGAAAGCGGTTTCATTAAAGCTAAAACACCTCATTACGGCTATGGAAATCACATTGCAAAAGCAGTGTTTAGTCAGCGTGATGATAACTTAAACGCCACATGGCTGAGCGGCGTGTCTCATCCGCAGTACAGTGCAGATGGACCACAAACTCTAGTGGACGGAA
>CAJJCK010000184.1 GCA_905182675.1 uncultured Cryomorphaceae bacterium
TCATCCTAACTGGAGGGGTCATCATGAATTTTATCACCGCCTACTTTATTTATGTCTTCTTATTACTGAGTTACGGGAAAGACTATCTGCCAAACGAGAGTCTCGTGCATGGTATTTGGACGAATTCCACAGGAATAGAAATGGGACTTCAAAATGGAGATAAGATCTTAAGCATTGGAGGTGTTGTTCCTGAAAGTTACCGCGAGACTGGACTTGAAATTCTATTGAGCCAAGGAGAAGACATCGTTGTAGAGCGCAATGGCAGAGAAGTTACCGTGCCTATCCGAGTGGAATCTATTGAAGATATGGTGAAGAACAAAACATTTATTGGTTTGATCAAGCCTAGAATGCCCTACGTTGTAGGTGCTTTTGTGGAGGGCTCTATTGGAGAGACGGCCGGCCTACAAATTGGTGACAGTGTCGTTGGTCTGAACGGAACAACCATGTTGTTCTTTGACCAATACTTAGAAGAAATGCCTAAATATGCTGGAGAAGAGGTTCAGCTTACCTATTTCAGGGCAGGTAGGTCTGACACTATGAATTTTTTACTTCCTGAGTCAGGGAAAATCGGGGTTCAAAACACCGGTGAAGTATTCAAATATTACGAGATACAAAACAAGAAATACACGATGGGTCAGGCTCTGGCCGGCGGGTTTGGAGAAGTACAGTCTAAACTAAATAGTTATGTACGCCAATTCAAGCTGATCTTCAATCCAAAAACAGAAGCGTACAAAGAAGTTGGTGGCTTCCTAACGATACTCAAGCAATACGATAATGCATGGAACTGGAGACACTTCTGGGAGTTTACTGCATTCTTGAGCATCATGCTTGGATTCCTGAACATTCTACCCATCCCTGCTTTAGACGGAGGTCATGTTATTTTCACATTAGTCGAGTGGATTTCAGGTCGCAAACCTTCCATCAAAGTACTTGAATATGCACAAATGGTTGGATTCTTTTTACTCCTTGCGCTGTTACTACTCGCTAATGGAAACGATGTGCTTAAAGCCTTTGGGGGATAGATATGGACCAAAGCAAGACTTTATACGAGCATTTATGTCAGGTTAATGATCCTGAAATTCCCGTATTGAGCCTTCATGATATGGGGATACTGCGCAGTGTTACTCTACTGCCCAAAAACGACGAGCGTTTCGCAAAAGCGATGGATGTTTTTGCCTCCGACCATTCGGATGCCTCTCCAGAAAATAGCAAAATTGTCTACCTCATTACCATCAGTCCCACCTATGTGGGTTGCCCGGCAATGGATAGAATGGAACAAGATCTGCGCGAAGCGATGTATGTACGTCAATTGCCTTTTGTTATAGAGCAGCAGCTTCAACCTTCTTGGACTACCGATTGGATCACAAAAGAAGGCAGGGAGAAAATGGAAGCTTACGGTATTGCACCTCCGGTTGGAGCTTCTAACGACAAGAGAGTACTCTTTGCGGAGGCCCCTAAGGTGAACTGTCCAAAATGTAAGAGTAAGGATACAAAAATGCTAAGCCTGCATGGCAGCACTGCTTGCAAAAGCCAATATGTGTGTACCAGCTGTCTTGAACCTTTTGAATACTTCAAGTGCCTCTAAAAGTGGGCATGATGCCCTAACTTTGACGAGCGAAACACAGATACATGTCTAAAAAAACCACCATACCATTCGAAAAGGCGTTTAAACTCATGGCTACGGCTAAGAGTTTAACAGAGCTTTACGAACGTGAAAAAGACACTACTTCTAAATATGTACACGCCACAAGCCGAGGCCATGAAGCGGCTCAACTTGCCTTAGCTCTACAGCTAGAGCCTAAGGATTACGTTGCCCCTTACTATCGCGATGACAGTATACTTCTTGGAATTGGTATGACGCCAAAAGATCTGATGCTGCAGCTGCTAGCAAAGATTGATGATCCTTTTTCAGGCGGAAGAACCTATTATAGTCATCCCAGCTTAAAAGACGATGACAAGCCTAAAATCCCCCACCAAAGCTCTGCAACAGGCATGCAAGCCATACCTACCGCTGGCGTTGCAATGGGTATTCAATATAGAGAGCGACAGGGTTTAGCAACAGATGCTGAAAAAGGAGCTATTGCCGTTTGTAGTATTGGTGACAGCGCAATGACCGAGGGAGAAATCTCAGAGGCCATGCACATGGCGGCACTTAAGCAGTTTCCTCTACTGATGTTTGTACAAGACAACGGATGGGACATTAGCGCAAACCGAAACGAAGTTCACCACAGTACTGCGGTTGAATATGCAAAAGGGTTTGCTGGAATTGAAACCAGAGACCTAAACGGATCTAATTTTAAGGAGTGTTTTACGGCTTTAAAAGAAGTGATCACCATCATGAGGAAAGAGCGCAGGCCTTTCTTAGTAAGGTGCGATGTACCCCTGTTGAATCACCATACCTCGGGAGTTCGCAAGGAATGGTATCGAGATGATTTGGAAGAAGCGGCAACGCGTGACCCTTATCCCGTGCTATGGCAGCAATGTCTGGAGGCTGGACATAAAGACTCGGAACTAAAGCAATGGGAAGGCGAGGCCATTCAATTTGTTGAGGCACAATATAAATCTGCACTCTCCATGCCGGACCCACAACCGGAGGACTTGTTCAACCACCAGTTTGCCCCGACACCCATCACTGAAGAAAAAGGAGAACGCGCTCCAAAAGGAGCTGCCCCTACGGTCATGGTTGACGCAGCATTGTTTGCCATCAAAGAACTCATGGCAGCACATCCTGAAGCATTACTCTATGGCCAAGATGTTGGCGCGAGGCTTGGCGGAGTTTTCCGTGAAGCCGCTACACTGGCTCAAACTTTTGGAGATGATCGGGTTTTTAACACGCCTATACAGGAAGCTTTTATTATAGGGTCCACGGTGGGTATGGCCGCTACAGGTTTAAAACCTTTTGTAGAGGTACAGTTCGCTGATTACCTCTGGCCAGGGATGAACCAGTTGTTTACGGAGGTTAGCAGAAGCTACTATCTGAGCAACGGTAAATGGCCAACCTCAGCCGTGATACGTGTCCCCATAGGTGCCTACGGATCAGGAGGCCCATTCCATAGTTCATCTATTGAAAGTGTGGTAACGAATATTAGGGGAATTAAGATCGCCTACCCTTCAAACGGTGCCGATTTAAAAGGCCTCATGAAATCAGCCTTTTACGATCCTAACCCAGTGGTCATTTTTGAACATAAAGGATTGTACTGGAGTAAAATCCCAGGTACTGAAGGTGCGAAAACACCTGAGCCTAGCGCTGACTATGTCATTCCTTTTGGAAAAGCACGTATGGTATTAGAGGCCGACAATGATCTGAAGTCTGACGGTGAAGCCGCACTGGTGGTCACCTACGGCATGGGAGTATATTGGGCGCAAGAAGCTGCAACATCCTTTGAAGGTCGGGTCAGTATTCTTGATTTACGGACCTTAGCACCATGGGATAGAAGTCGTGTGATGGAAGAGGCCCGTGCCCACCACCGCGTCCTTGTACTTACAGAAGAATCTAGTAGTCCAAGTTTTGCACAATCCGTTCAGGGGGCCGTTCAAGAAGATTGTTTTGAATCTTTAGATGCTCCGGTGAAACTACTGGGTGCAGAGAATATGCCCGCCATACCACTAAACAGTACACTTGAACGTGCCATGCTGCCAAATGCGGAAAAGGTTCGCGCGGCATTATCGGATCTGTTGCACTATTAACGAAGCGTCTAGTTCCGTAAAAAATCGGTACTTTAGACGTTCAAAATTTAAGCAAATGAACACAGTGTTTCTAGGGATCATGGGTCCCAACCAAATGATACTGATTCTAGTAGTGGTATTGCTCTTATTCGGCGGCCGTAAAATCCCAGAACTCATGCGTGGTCTAGGCCGTGGCGTGAAAGAGTTTAAGGATGGTGTAGCTGACGAAGACAGTGAAGACACCTCTGGAAAAAGCAAAGAGTAATCGCTTAACGATCCCAATCTTATGAGCAGCACTGCACAAGCGGTAGAGACATTCTTGTCTAAAATTGAGCAAACCAAGGACCTCAACATCTTTTTAGAAGTTTGGTCGGATGAAGCGCGCAATCAAGCAATCATTGTAGACGAAAAAATAGCGAAGGGTACCGGAGGCAAACTTGCCGGAATGGTCATCGCTTTAAAAGACAATATCTGTTACCTGGATCATAAAGTCAGTGCCGCATCCAAGATTCTTGAAGGCTTCGAAAGTCAATTTTCAGCCACAGTAGTCCAACGCCTTCTGGCAGAAGACGCTGTACTGATTGGCCGTACGAATTGTGATGAATTTGCCATGGGTTCCGGAAATGAAAATTCTGCTTTTGGCCCTACTAAAAACCCCCACGACCCCACTAAGGTACCTGGTGGTTCTTCTGGCGGTTCTGCCGCAGCTGTTGCTGCTGGTCTTTGCCATGCCGCATTAGGATCGGATACTGGCGGTTCCATACGCCAACCCGCCGCCTTCACAGGAACCGTTGGGTTTAAACCTTCTTATGGACGTGTGAGTCGTCATGGGCTTATTGCTTATGCAAGTAGCTTTGATCAGATAGGTCCTTTTACTTCTACAGTAGAAGACGCTGCATTAATTATGGAAGTGATTGCTGGTCCAGATGATTTTGACGCTACAGCCATACAATCACCTTTGCCCAAGGCGGTTAAAACTGCTCCAAAAAAGGTTGCCTACCTAAAGACTGCCTTAGACCATCCCATGGTGGATGTGTCTGTGCGCAAAGCCTTCGAATCTCAGCTTGAATTATTAGAAAATGCAGGGGTTGTTGTTGAACCCGTGGAGTTTGAGTTTCTAGATGTTCTGGTTCCTGTTTATTATGTCATCACCACGGCAGAAGCAAGCTCTAACCTGGCCCGTTTTGATGGTGTTCATGCAGGATATAGAAGTGACAAGAGTACGGATCTTGAAAGTATTTATAAAACCAGCAGAAGTGAAGGGTTTGGCTTGGAAGTCCAGCGTCGTATCATGCTTGGGACTTTCGTCCTGAGTGCTGGATATTACGATGCTTATTACGGTAAAGCCCAGTCTGTGCGCAGGTTAGTGAAAGAATGGACGGATAAAACGCTGGAGACTTACGATCTTATACTTTGTCCCACTACACCCAACACCGCCTTTGATATTGGTCGCGTGGTGGAAGATCCTACCGTAAATTATTTAGAAGATATATTCACCGTTCACGCAAATATCGCGGGAAACCCAGCGGTAAGTGTGCCTATGGGAATGCATCCAAACGGGCTTCCTATGGGAATGCAAGCAATGGGTGCTAATGGTGCCGATTTAGATGTTCTCGCCATGGTGGGTTGGATTCAAAAGCATTAAGATGCGCTTCTTTCTAACGATCACCTTGATCCTAACAAGTTTTTTAGCGGTGGGTCAAAACGATTCTCTAGCCATAGACTCTATGGCTCATCATGAGGTGAGGATGGACTCCAACGCTTTATGGGCGCTTGATCAAAGGCTCGCTAAGTTTGAATCCGACCATGTGTTGTTCGCGCAGTCCACATCTCCTTTAGTAGACACTATTAATCCGTTGCCACTCAACGACAGTATTTTTAAATACTATATGGCAGATCTGGATACTCGTACGCCCTTTGAAATGACGTATAATCCGGTGGTCAAGAAATACTTACAGCGCTACCTGAAATTTGGTACCACCCGCTTGAGTAGAATGATGGCCCATGGGCAGTATTATTTTCCCATGTTTGAAGAGCACTTGGACAAATACGACATGCCGTTGGAAATCAAATATCTCGCTGTTATAGAAAGTGCCCTGAACCCCAAAGCAAAATCCTACGTGGGTGCTACGGGCTTGTGGCAGTTTATGTACAGCACGGGGATTATGTACGATTTAACCGTGAACAGCTATGTGGACGACCGCAATGACCCCTTAAAGAGTACAGAAGCAGCATGTCAATACATGTTGAAGATGTATGATGTATTTGAGGACTGGAACTTAGTACTGGCGGCGTACAATAGCGGTCCTGGTAATGTGCGAAAAGCGATACGTAAAAGTGGTGGTAAAAGATCCTACTGGGAAATCAGACCGTTCCTGCCCAGAGAGACCTCTGCTTATGTTCCCTTATTTATTGCGGCCACATATGCTATGGAGTATGGTCATTTGTATGGCATTGGACCTGCTGAAGTGCCTGCCTATTACATTGATACAGATACAGTACGCATAACACAGCAAATTCATTTCAAACAGATAGAGGACCAGTTGGGAATTGATCCTGCGACGATGGAATTCTTGAACCCACAGTACCGCTACAAGATTGTTCCTGTCGTTACAAATAAGGACTACTTCATCACCCTGCCAAAAGCAAAAGCAGTCCTTTTCCGTGCCCAGCAAGACAGTTTATACACCATAGCAGAAGCTTATTTCGAGGAGCGTGCGAGCAGCATGCCTGATTTTACAAAAATGAATGAACGTACTGTGCACCGTGTGAAAAGTGGTGAAACATTGGGTCATATTGCAGGTAAGTATGGTGTAGGCGTAAGTGATATTAAACGTTGGAACGGTCTTCGCAGTGATATGATCCGAATAGACCAGCGCATTGTTGTCTACCCTAAACGTCTATAACACCTAAAAGACTTCTCATGGCAACATCTATCCTTCGCTTTTCGTCTTTGATTTTCGTGCTCGCCTTAGCGGTTTCATGCTCTTCTACCAACGAAGATGGTAG
The DNA here is from genome assembly GCA_905182675.1 of uncultured Cryomorphaceae bacterium. Taxonomy (GTDB): domain Bacteria; phylum Bacteroidota; class Bacteroidia; order Flavobacteriales; family Schleiferiaceae; genus UBA10364. The sequence continues at coordinate 6,676 of CAJJCK010000184.1, forward strand.
CCCAAAGAAAAAACAACGCATTCTTCCGCCCTCTAGTGGCACGCATAGTGAATTGTTATTGGTGATGACTGACGAGATGTGGTTAGGGTCAACGGGGGAAGCCTTTCGTGAGATTTTTCTTGCCGAGCAAGAGGGATTACCTCAACCAGAATCTTACTTTGACATCGACCGAGTAGAGCCAGGAGAGGTGAATGGATTGCTAAAGAAAACCAAGAGCATCATCTGGGTAGAGCTCAGCGACACCGCTTTTGTGAAGATGCAAAAAGACCTTTGGTCCAGACCGCAACGTTTGGTTAGAATTACGGCGCCCACAAAAGAAGAGGTCATAACTACGATGCGCGCAAGTGCAGAACAGATCGTCAGCGCTTATAAAGAACACGATATGGGTGTCATTCAAGGTAGACTGCGAAAATCGGCTTACGCGTACACGCATGAGAACTTAAAGAAGATGGGCATCACGAATATGCTGCTTCACAAGGGGTTTGATCCTACATTGGACAAAGAAGGCTTGAAAATATTTGCAACAAAAACGGTACGCACCGTGCAATATATTGTTGTGAGCGAGCGCCCCATGAGCGAGGGAATGGTGAGTGTTGATGATGTGATTTCACACAGAGACAGTATAGGAAAGCACTTCTTTGAAGGGACTCGTGACGGCTCCTATATGTCTACGGAACTATTAATTCCTCCAACGATCTCAAATACAGAAATCAGTGGAATGTTTGCGCTAGAGACCCGTGGTTTATGGAAAATGAACGGTGATTTCATGGGTGGACCTTTCCTTTCTTATACTATTTATGATGAAAAGAACGACCGCATTCTGACCATCGAGAGCCTGGTTTATGGACCTACGGCTAAAAAACGAAATGTAGTCTTGGAACTAGAGGCTACTATGAGGTCTATTAAACTGTAAAACTGCACGGTCAGGAATTGGCTAAAATTGAGCATTGGTGTACCTTGGGAGTACAAACCCAAAACGCATGTTACAGATCACTCAAGAAGCTGGGATTTTAACCATCACTTTTGACCGCCCAGATAAATTCAACTCATTCAACAGAGCACTCGCCTTAGGCGTCCAAGACGCCTTGAAAAAGGCCGCAGATGACCAGGCCATCCGGTGTGTCGTTATTACCGGAAATGGTAAGGCGTTCTGTGCCGGACAGGATTTAGCAGAGGCTATGGATCCTCATGGTCCTGCACTCAGCAGCATCGTGAGTGATCATTACAACCCTATAATACTTGCTATTAGAAAATTGGCCAAGCCGGTAATTGCCGCCGTGAATGGTGTTGCAGCTGGCGCTGGTGCTAATATTGCCCTGGCTTGCGATATTGTCGTGGCACATGAAAAAGCAAGTTTCATACAGGCTTTTAGTAAAATTGGACTCATCCCTGACAGTGGAGGAACCTTTACTTTGCCTAGGCTGGTTGGATTTCAACGGGCCAGCGCTTTAATGATGACGGGCGATAAGGTCCCCGCAGCTGATGCCCTGCAGATGGGAATGATTTATCAGGTTTTCAGTGCGGAGGAGTATGAGTCAAAAGTCGCTGCCTTAGCTATGCGTATGGCACAGATGCCAACAAAAGGGCTTGCGCTAACAAAAGCAGCGCTTAATAAGTCCTATGTTAATGATTTACAGCAGCAATTGGACCTCGAAGAAGCGTTGCAAACCAGAGCTGGAAAAACAAATGATTTTAATGAAGGAGTGCAAGCTTTTCTAGAAAAACGTGCTCCTAATTTTAAGGGAGAATAACCATATGAAAATAGTTATCCTAGGTGCGGGTGCCATGGGCACCGGTATAGGCCAAGTCGCCGCGCAGAACGGACATGAGGTAGGTTATTACGACGCCTACCCAGGTGCTATAGACCGCAGTAAAGCCTCTATTGATAAGATATTTAAGAGGCTGGTAGAAAAAGGCCGTATGACTGAAGCTGTGATGGCTGATGTGATGGCGCGCATGAATTGGTCAGAGTCGCTCAGTATTGTTGACGGAGCTGACCTTGTGATTGAAGCGGTCATTGAAGATTTAGCTATAAAAAAGGCCTTATTTACCGCGGTAGAAGAACGCGTTTCAGAACGTGCGCTTTTATGTACAAATACCTCTAGCTTAAGTGTCGCCGCTATTTCAAGTGCGCTAAAACATCCTGAGCGCTTTGGTGGATTACACTTTTTTAATCCCGCACCATTGATGCCTTTAGTTGAAATCATCCCGAGCATTCAAAGCAGCGATGATTGGGCTGAAACGCTGGAGTCCATGATGACTAGCTGGGGTAAAACTCCGGTGATTGCAAAAGACACCCCAGGGTTTATCGTGAACAAAGTCGCTCGCCCCTATTATTCTGAAGCCATCAAATTATTAGAAGAAGGCGTTGCGAGTATTGCGGAAATAGACGCCGCCTTAACCGGTGTAGGGTTCAAAATGGGACCATTTGAATTGATGGATTTAATAGGCCATGACGTGAACTTCACGGTTACAGAAACCGTCTGGAGTCAGTTCTTTTATGATCCTCGTTTTCGACCTTCGATCACCCAAAAAAGACTGAAAGAAGCCGGCATGCTTGGAAGAAAATCTGGTCGAGGTTTTTACAACCATAGTGACGATTCTGAGGGGCCAGCTGCCTTAAAAGCTGCTGTAGATCTTGACGAGACGCTCTCTGATAAAATGGTAGAGCGCATCATATGCATGCTTGCGAATGAAGGTTTAGATGCGGTTTGGTTGGGCATCGCCTCAGCAGACAACGTAGATCTTGCCATGACTAAGGGCGTGAACTATCCGAAAGGTCCTTTAGCTTGGGGGGCGGAAATAGGTTGGTCCAAGGTGTTAAAGGTATTGGAAAACTGTCATGACTATTACGGTGACGATCGCTACCGTCCTTGTCCTTTATTGCGGCACTTGGAAAGCGGCAATGCCGAATTGGGCGCAGGTGAGATGGACGATTCCTTCATGATCTAATCCCTTTGAATGAACAAGCCTAGCGAAAAATTACTGCAGCGCGCTTATGCGCAAGACGCTTCCATCTATCAAGAGATGCCTGAACAAGTGGTTTTCCCTAAAGATACCCTTGACATTGTAGCCGCCGTAAAGGAGGCGCAAGCTTCTGGTAAAACCATCATTCCTCGAGGCGCAGGTACCTCACTTGCAGGTCAATGCGTAGGTGGAGGGATTGTTATGGATACTGGGCGCCATATGAACGCCATACTTGAAGTCAACCTTGAGGAAGGCTGGGTAGAAGTTCAACCGGGTGTGGTTCGCGACGAACTCAACCATCATTTAGCACCTATGGGCTGGTTTTTCGGCCCCAATACAAGTACCTCTAACCGCTGCATGATGGGTGGTATGGTGGGCAATAACAGCTCAGGATCTACCTCCATAAGTTATGGCACCACGAGAGAGAAATTATTGGGACTCGAGGTGGTTACTGCTGGAGGGGATGTGTTAAAAATTGGTGAGATCAGAAGCAATGCCAAGACCGCTATTCCCACGAAAGTAATGGACTGGGAGGCTGATTGGAAAATGGCTTTTACTTCCGAAAAATTAAGCCAATTCTTTCCCGACTCCTCTATTCACAGAAGAAATACCGGCTACGCCATAGACCTTCTGGCCAATGACAAAGAGCATCACAACAAATGGCTGAACGTCCTTTGTGGATCAGAGGGAACGCTAGCTATTACGACAAAAATACGACTACAACTAGATCCGCTACCTCCAAAATACGTTGCCGTCATCGCCTTTCATTACCACACCATGGATGCTGCCTTAGGTGATACGCCGCTCTTTATGGAGCGTAAGCCCTACCAGCTGGAGCTCATGGATAGAATCATCTTAGAGTGTACACGTGAAAGCAAGGAATATGCACCTTATAGAAGCTTTGTAAAAGGCGATCCTGCTGCCATCTTGCTGGTAGAATGTCGCGGAGAAACTGAAGCGCAGTTGGACCAGGCTATTGAGGAAATGAAAGCTACCCAGAGCTACGAGCTAACCATCCTACGCGGTGAAGAGAGTGATAAGGTCTGGAAGCTTCGTGCCGCTGGACTAGGATTGTTATCAAATATTCCAGGCGACGCAAAACCCGTAGCCTGTATTGAAGATACCGCGGTGCGCCTAGACGTACTGCAAGAGTACATCAGGGAATTTGACATACTCATGCAAAAGTACGGGCAACAAAGTGTGTACTATGCCCATGCTGGAGCTGGCGAATTACACTTGCGGCCCCTATTAAATCTAAAGACTTCCGAGGGCGTTAAGTTGCTGTATGACATTAGCAAATCCAGCGCTGAACTCGTTAAAAAATATGGAGGCTCCCTTTCTGGTGAGCATGGAGACGGAAGGGTTCGCGCTCCTTTTATCAAAGATTTTTATGGGGAACAGGTTTATCCCTGGATGGTCTCATTCAAAGAGGCGTGGGATCCAAATGGGTCCTTGAACGCGGGGAAAATTGTCCATGCGAAACCCATGACAGAAGACTTACGTTACCAGGCAGACCGGGAGGAGCCCGTTATAGATAGCCTCCTCAATTTTAATCCAGAAGGTGGTTTTTTACGAGCCGTAGAAAAATGTAATGGTTCTGGAGATTGCCGCAGACTACCTCATTCTGGAGCGCTTATGTGCCCCTCTTATATGGCCTCGCGAGATGAATGGGACAGCACCAGGGGACGTGCAAATATCTTACGCAGTGTACTCACAGAACAGAGCACGGCTGGATTTACCGCGCCAGAAGTAGCAGAGGCTATGCAGCACTGTGTAGGCTGCAAAGGCTGTACAAAAGAATGTCCTAGCGGCGTTGACATGGCGGCCATGAAGCTCGAATTCCTTTATCAAAACAGAAACAAAAGAACCCTTGGGGATATCGCCTTTGCGAATTTCCATAAGGCAGAGAAATTCTTAGCATTGCGGGTTATTATTAACCCATTACTGCAACTAGGGATTACCAAGCGTTTAATGGGCATTGCACCGGAGCGTAGCATGCCTGCACTCGCGAGCCCAGCCTATATGAAGGCGTATACATCCAACTCTACGGCAGCCTCTGCAAAAAACAGTTCTTGTCCTGTGGTATTGTGGGTAGATGAATTTACCGCTGCCCAGGAACCTATGCTCGTTGGAAAAGCCATAGATGTGCTGAACGCTTTAGATTGTACGCCCGTGGTATATTATGCCCCTAGCGGTAGAGCACTCCTCTCGGGAGGGTTTTT
>CAJJCK010000185.1 GCA_905182675.1 uncultured Cryomorphaceae bacterium
AAGGAGTTGAAATGGTAATGCCAGGTGATAACCTGACAATTACAGTTTCATTGATCGCAAATGTTGCGGTTAATCAAGGTTTACGTTTCGCAATGCGCGAAGGTGGTCGTACGGTTGGTGCGGGTCAAGTAACTGAAATCATCGAGTAATTAACTCGTTTGAATAAGTAAAATGGTAGTTAAGGTGCCTCCTTTTTTAGGAGGCGCCTTTCTGCCTACATACGGACATAGTTCAATGGTAGAATAGCGGTTTCCAAAACCGTTGATCAGGGTTCGAATCCTTGTGTCCGTGCAAAGAATAAAAAAAGATGAGCAAAATATTTACATCATTACAAGATTCATGGGAGGAGTTCGCTGTTAAAGCGACTTGGCCAAGCTTGAGTGAGTTACAAAAGAGTACTACTTTGGTACTTATCGGGACGATCATCTTTTCGCTAGTTGTGTTTGGTATGGACAAGGTGATCTCGACGGTGCTTGAGTTCATTTATTCAATCTTCGGATAATCATGTCAGATACTGGAATGAAATGGTATGTGCTTCGTACTGTAAGTGGACAAGAGCACAAGACTAAAACCTATATCGAAAAAGATATGGCTCATGCAGGTATGAGTGATTTAGTAGGTCGCGTTCTTATTCCAATGGAGAAGGTTGTTCAAGTCCGCAGCGGTAAGAAAGTGATAAAGGACAAAACAAGAACTCCTGGTTACATGTATGTAGAAACTACATTAACGGGTGAGGTTAGTCATATGATTAAGAGTCTTCCTAATGTAGTAGGGTTTTTATCAAATATTAAAGGTGGAGATCCTTCACCTATGCGCGCTTCAGAAGTTAATCGTCTGTTGGGCCAAGTTGACACCGAGGCAGAAAACTCTGCAATGCTTCTCGTTCCATTTATTTTGGGAGAGACGGTTAAGGTTGTCAGTGGTCCGTTCAGTACATTTGATGCGACTATTGAAAAGATCAACGAGGAGAAACAGAAGTTAGAGGTTACTGTAAAGATCTTTGGCCGCAAGACTCCAGTTGAACTAGGCTTCACGGAAGTGGAGAAATTATAATTGATATAGAGTGAGCTATATATAGGTTCGTTTTTCATGCTTCCACTTGAGAAACAGCCACAACAACAACGCTAAATAGTATAAACAAGAAATGGCAAAAGAGGTTAGTAAAGTAGTAAAGCTTCAGGTCCGTGGTGGCCAAGCTAACCCTTCTCCTCCGGTAGGTCCAGCTTTGGGTGCTGCAGGTGTTAATATTATGGAGTTCTGTAAGCAGTTTAATGCTCGTTCCCAAGAAAAAATGGGACAGGTATTGCCTGTAGTGATTACTGTTTACGCAGATAAATCATTCGACTTCATAATCAAAACGCCTCCTGCAGCAGTTCAATTAATGGAAGCTGCTAAGATAAAGAAGGGGTCATCAGAGCCTAACCGTAGTAAAGTTGCTAAAGTTACTTGGGACGCTATTCGCACAATCGCAGAAGGCAAGATGGTAGATCTTAATTGTTTTACCGTTGAGTCAGCAATGTCAATGATTGCTGGAACTGCGAGAAGTATGGGTATAACTGTAATAGGCGAGAAGCCGTTTTAACTAAAAGTTTGAATCAATGGCAAAATTGACAAAGAACATGAAAAACGCGATCGCTAAACTTGAAAAAGGAAGAGTATACTCTGTAAGCGAAGCAGCGACCTTAGTAAAAGAGGTAAACTGTACTAAATTTGACGCATCTGTTAATTTAGCAGTCCGTTTGGGTGTTGACCCACGTAAGGCGAACCAAATGGTTCGTGGCGTGGTAAGTCTTCCACATGGTACTGGTAAAAGCGTACGTGTTTTGGCTCTCGTAACACCTGATAAGGTGGAAGAAGCTAAAGCAGCAGGTGCAGATTATGCGGGGCTTGATGAATTCATCGAGAAAATCAAAGGCGGTTGGACTGACATTGATGTCATTGTAACCATGCCTTCTGTAATGGGTAAAATTGGACCTTTAGGTCGTGTATTAGGTCCTCGTGGCTTGATGCCTAATCCTAAGTCTGGAACCGTTACAATGGACGTAGCAAAAGCTGTGGGTGAGGTAAAAGCCGGTAAAATTGACTTTAAAGTTGATCGTTATGGTATCGTTCACGCAGCAGTTGGGAAAGTATCTTTTGATGCAGCGAAAATTCAAGATAACGCTGAGGAACTATTGAGAACGCTAAACAAACTTAAGCCAAGTGCGGCTAAAGGAACTTACATGAAGAGCGTTTATATATCCTCAACTATGTCGCCAGGTATAGCTGTAGATGCTAAATCAGTTTCATAATCTTAACCGAAAAGCATCATGACAAGAGAAGATAAACTTACTCAAATTGAAGAGCTAACAGCTGTTCTTAATGCAACACCAACCATCTATTTGGCCGATATTGAGTCTTTAGATGCGGTTTCCACTTCGAATTTGCGTAGAGCAAGTTTCGGTAAGGGAATTAAGGTTGCTGTTGTAAAGAACACAGTTCTTAAAAGAGCTATGGATGCGTCAGAAAAGGACTTTAACGGTCTTTATGACGTATTGAAAGGAAATACAAGTATCATGCTTTCAGAAGCAGGCAATGCTCCAGCGAAACTTATCAAAGAGTTTCGTAAGAAGAGTAAAAAACCTGTTTTAAAAGGCGCGTGGATTGAAGAGAGTGTTTACGTCGGTGACGAAAACCTGGATATGTTGACTGCAATCAAATCTAAAGAAGAATTGATTGGAGATGTAATCACATTACTCCAGAGTCCTGCCAAAAACGTCATCTCTGCACTTCAAAGTGCTGGTGGAAACATTGCTGGTCTCCTTAAGACATTGGAAGAGCGCAACGCGTAATTCTACAATTTTGAATTAATTAAGAATAATAAAATTAAATTTTACTAAAATGGCTGATATCAAACAATTGGGCGATGCTCTTGTAAACATGACAGTTAAGGAAGTATCTGAATTAGCAGGATACTTGAAAGAAGAATATGGCATTGAGCCTGCTGCTGCTGTTGCTGCTGCTGGTCCTGCTGCTGCTGGTGGCGATTCTGCTGCTGAAGAGCAAACGGAATTCGATGTTATCTTGAAAGCTGCTGGTGGTGCGAAACTTGCTGTAGTTAAACTTGTTAAAGAAATGACTGGTTTAGGCTTGAAAGAAGCTAAAGCTGCTGTTGATGCTGCTCCTAACGCATTGAAAGAGGGCGTATCAAAAGATGAAGCAGAAGCTTTGAAAGCACAGCTTGAAGAAGCAGGTGCTGAAGTAGAGATCAAGTAATTGATCGATCGCTAAGTTATCCGGTTTAGGTCTTTGGGGTACTCCCCTTAGACCTAAACCTTTTTGTGTTTAATTAACATTTTGGGCTGAAATGGTAAACCAAATTACTGCTCCTCAGGAGCGCATCAATTTCTCTTCCACTGCAATTAAGACCGCTTTTCCGGACTTTCTTGATATTCAGTTGAAGAGTTTCATGGACTTCTTTCAAATTGAAACGAAGCCATCTGAAAGATCTACGGAAGGTCTTCACCGTGTGTTTGCGGAAAACTTCCCTATTTCAGATTCAAGAAACAATTTCGTACTTGAATTCTTAGATTACTTCGTTGATCCACCTAGATACTCAGAGCGCGAGTGTATAGAGCGCGGACTGACATTCAACGTTCCTTTAAAGGCAAGGTTGAAGTTGTACTGTACAGATCCTGAACATGAGGATTTCGAGACAATTGTACAAGATGTTTATTTAGGAACTATTCCTTACATGACACAACGGGGTACGTTCATTGTGAACGGAGCCGAAAGAATTATTGTATCTCAGTTGCACCGTTCTCCTGGTGTTTTCTTTGGTCAATCATACCACGCGAACGGAACCAAACTTTATTCAGCCCGTATTATTCCGTTCAAGGGATCTTGGATTGAATTCGCTACGGATATCAATCAAGTGATGTACGCGTACATTGATCGTAAAAAGAAATTACCTGTAACTACCCTGTTACGTGCGATTGGTTACGAACGAGACAAAGATATTCTTGAGATCTTTGATCTTGCTGAGGAAATTAAAGTTAGTAAAGCTGCTTTAAAACGCTCAATTGGTCGCAAACTTGCTGCAAGAGTATTGAAAACATGGATAGAAGATTTCGTTGATGAAGATACTGGTGAAGTTGTATCTATTGAGCGCAACGAAGTTATTCTAGATCGTGATACTGTATTAGACAAAGAGCACGCTGAGGAAATCTTAGAAGCTGAAGTAGGGAATATTTTATTGCACAAAGAGGATATTGAGTCTTCAGATTATGCAATTATTCATAACACCCTGCAAAAAGATCCAACAAATACTGAGAAAGAGGCTGTAGAGCATATATATAGACAATTACGAAACGCCGAACCGCCTGATGAAGAAACGGCAAGAGGTATTATCGACAAATTGTTCTTTTCTGAGCAACGTTACTCCTTGGGTGAAGTTGGTCGTTACCGCTTGAATAAAAAACTTTACAACAATACTGAAGAGACTTCTCAGGTATTGACTAAAGGCGATATCATTGAAATCATTAAACGTCTTATTGAGTTGATTAACTCTAAGGCGGAGATTGATGATATTGATCACTTGAGTAACCGTCGTGTGCGCACGGTAGGTGAGCAGATGGCCAACCAGTTTGGTGTGGGTCTTGCCCGTATGGCGCGCACCATACGCGAACGTATGAATGTTCGTGACAACGAAGTATTTACGCCTATTGACTTAATTAATGCAAAGACCTTGTCTTCTGTTATTAATTCGTTTTTCGGTACGAATCAGCTCTCGCAGTTTATGGATCAAACCAATCCCCTGTCTGAAATCACGCACAAGCGTCGTCTTTCAGCGTTAGGACCTGGTGGTTTATCGAGAGAAAGAGCAGGATTTGAGGTACGTGATGTTCACTACACTCATTATGGACGTTTATGTCCGATTGAAACTCCTGAGGGACCAAACATTGGTTTGATATCATCTCTTTGTGTATATGCAAAGGTGAATGGTATGGGATTCATCGAAACTCCTTATCGCTCTGTAAAAGAAGGAAAAGTAGTTGTTGATGAGGTTCCTACCTATCTAAGTGCTGAAGAAGAAGAATCTAAAGTTATCGCCCAAGCAAACGCTCCTATCAGCCCAGATGGAACGTTTATTAATGATAAGGTTAAGGTTCGTCAAGAAGGTGATTTCCCGGTTGTAGAACCTGCGACCATTGACTTTATGGATGTTGCACCGAATCAGATTGCTTCTATTTCTGCTTCGTTGATTCCGTTCTTAGAGCATGATGATGCAAACCGTGCATTGATGGGATCAAACATGATGCGTCAAGCGGTACCATTATTACGTCCAGAGGCACCAATTGTTGGTACTGGATTGGAACGTCAAGTTGCTACTGATTCACGTGTATTGATTAATGCTGAGGGAACAGGTACTGTTGAGTACGTTGATTCAATGCAGATCCATATTCGTTACGATCGAAGTGAGGAAGAACGACAAGTAAGTTTTGCTGAGGATATCAATATCTATCATTTAGTGAAGTTCCAAAAAACCAATCAGGGTACTACCATCAACCTAAAACCTATCGTTAAGAAAGGTGACCGTGTTGAGTTAGGACAGGTACTTTGTGAAGGTTATGCTACACAGAAAGGTGAGCTAGCGCTTGGCCGCAACATGTTGGTATCGTTCATGCCTTGGAAAGGTTATAATTTTGAGGATGCGATTGTTATTTCTGAACGTGTTGTACGTGAAGATATCTTCACGTCTATTCACATTGACGAGTATTCATTGGAAGTTCGTGATACTAAATTAGGAGCAGAAGAATTAACGGCGGACATTCCTAACGTTAGTGAAGAGGCTACTAAAGATCTTGATGAGAACGGAATTATTCGTGTTGGAGCTGAGATTAAGCCAGGAGATATTCTGATTGGTAAGATCACTCCTAAGGGGGAAAGCGATCCTTCTCCAGAAGAAAAACTTCTTCGCGCTATATTTGGTGATAAAGCTGGTGATGTGAAAGATGCGTCTCTAAAGGCTTCACCATCATTGCATGGCGTAGTGATCGATAAAAAGTTGTTTACGCGTCTGGTTAAAGACAAGCGTCAACGTGCTGAAGACAAGGAAGAAATAGGACAGTTGGACATTGAAATGGCCGCTGAACTTGCCCAATTGAAAACGGAGTTTGTCAATAAGCTTTCTAGCTTGGTTCAAGGTAAAACCTCCCAGGGTGTCATCAATGATTTGAATGAAGATGTCATTCCAAAGGGAACTAAGTTTACTTTGAAAGCACTTAATTCAATTGAAGATTATAGAAGAATTGTTGGTGGTAAATGGACTACTGATGATGACCGTAATGACAAAATAGATACGTTAATCCATAATTATAAAATTAGGGCTAACGATATTCAAGGTGGTTACCGTCGCAAGCGCTTTGCAATTACTGTTGGAGATGAATTGCCTGCAGGTATTGTTAAATTGGCTAAAGTGTACATCGCTAAAAAGCGTAAGCTGAAAGTTGGTGACAAGATGGCTGGTCGTCACGGTAATAAGGGTATAGTAGCTCGTATAGTGCGTGATGAGGATATGCCTTTCTTAGAGGATGGAACTCCAGTGGATATCGTATTAAATCCGTTAGGTGTGCCTTCTCGTATGAACATTGGTCAGATTTATGAAACTGTTTTAGGTTGGGCTGGTCAGAAGTTAGATAAAAACTTTGCTACCCCAATTTTCGACGGTGCTTCACTAGACGACATCTCGAGTTATGTTACCGAAGCTGGTTTACCAGAGTTTGGTCACACACAACTTTACGATGGAGGAACAGGTCAAGCCTTTGATCAAAAAGCGACTGTAGGTATTATCTACATGTTGAAACTAGGTCACATGGTTGATGACAAGATGCATGCACGTTCTATTGGACCATATTCATTGATTACACAGCAGCCGTTGGGTGGTAAAGCCCAATTTGGTGGACAGCGTTTCGGTGAGATGGAAGTATGGGCACTTGAAGCATTTGGTGCGGCGAATATCCTTCGTGAAATCCTAACTGTTAAATCGGATGACGTAGTAGGTCGTGCGAAAACATATGAGGCAATTGTCAAAGGTGAGCGTATGCCTGCTCCTGGTATTCCGGAATCATTCAATGTATTGCTACATGAATTGAAAGGTTTGGGATTGAAAGTAACGTTGGATTAATAACTAAGTAATTCCCACTGCCTTTGGGCAGTGGGATTATATAAAAATCGCATTATGGCTCTTAGAAAAAGCGATAAAAATCAAAATAGCGCGTTCAGCAAGATTACGATTTCGTTGACAGCGCCTGAGACAATCCTAGAACAAAGTCATGGAGAGGTCTTAAAGCCTGAAACCATCAATTACCGTACGCACAAACCAGAGCGTGATGGTCTTTTTTGCGAGCGTATTTTCGGTCCTGTAAAGGATTATGAATGTG
>CAJJCK010000186.1 GCA_905182675.1 uncultured Cryomorphaceae bacterium
GAAGGCATTGAGAAAAAAATGCTCGAATTCGCCAGGTTAAAATCTGAATTTAAGCTTCGCGCCGTAACAAAAGAGGAAGCCTTAAAAGCATACAAAGACAATCCTTACAAAACAGAATTAATTTCAAATCTGGAAGATGGGACTATTACTTTTTGCGACCATGCAGATTTTACCGATCTCTGTCGAGGTGGACATATACCACATACAGGATATATTAAGGCAGTAAAAATCATGAATGTTGCTGGTGCCTATTGGCGCGGTAATGAAAACAATCCGCAACTGACTCGCATTTATGGGGTATCCTTCCAAAAACAAGGAGAACTAAAAGACTATTTAGAACTCCTCGAGGAAGCTAAAAAGCGTGACCACAGAAAATTAGGAAAAGAGCTGGAATTATTCACATTTAGTAAACGTGTTGGACAAGGATTACCGATGTGGCTACCTAAAGGTGCTGCACTACGCGAACGTCTTGAGGATTTCTTAAAAAAAGCACAGAAGAAAGCTGGATATAGTTCCGTGATCACACCACATATAGGCAATAAGGAACTCTATGTTTGTTCAGGTCACTACGCAAAATATGGTAAGGACAGCTTCCAACCCATAGGTACTCCAGAGGATGGAGAAGAGTATTTATTAAAACCTATGAATTGCCCGCACCATTGTGAATTATACAAAGCAATTCCTAAATCTTATAAAGACCTTCCTGTTCGATTTGCTGAATTTGGTACGGTATACCGTTATGAACAAAGTGGAGAGCTTCACGGACTTACACGAGTTAGAGGCTTTACGCAAGATGATGCACACATATTTTGTACTCCGGATCAACTAAAATCTGAGTTTAAAAGTGTCATTGACTTAGTGCTTTACATCTTTAAGACCTTAGATTTCACGGATTATGTGGCACAAGTCAGCTTGAGAGATCCGAATAAACCTGAGAAATATATTGGCTCCGATGAGAATTGGGAAAAAGCAGAGAATGCGATCATAGAGGCAGCAGCTGAGAAAGAGCTTAATACCATTGTGGAATATGGCGAAGCCGCTTTCTATGGACCAAAACTTGACTTCATGGTTAAGGATGCCCTCGGAAGAAACTGGCAGTTAGGAACTATACAGGTAGATTATAATTTGCCAGAACGTTTTGAATTGGAGTACAAAGGCAGCGATAACGAGACCCATCGACCGGTCATGATTCACCGTGCACCTTTCGGATCTATGGAAAGATTTGTCGCCGTATTGTTAGAACATTGTGGTGGTAATTTCCCTTTATGGCTAACCCCTGAACAAGTGAAAATTCTTCCTGTTAGTGATAAATACAACGAGTACGCTCAAGAGATAGCTCAATTCCTAGAAATTTCCGATATTCGCGCCCTCGTAGATGATCGTAACGAAAAGATAGGAAGAAAGATACGTGACGCAGAAGTCACTAAAATACCCTTCATGCTTATCGTTGGTGAGAAAGAAGCTACAAGCGGTGAATTAAGTGTTAGACGCCATGGAGAAGGTGATCTAGGTACCATGACAAGACAAGAATTTGTACAAAGTATAGAGAAAGAGATTTCTCAATTGATTAATTAACAGACGTTTAACTAAACACTACGAACCCTGAGAAGAGGTAAAAGAAAGCAGCCAAAAGAGAAATTGGCAGCAAACCACAGAATAAATGATCGCATTCGCGTTGCATCAGTCCGATTAGTCGGAGATAACGTTGAACCTGCCGTTTATGAAACCCGCGACGCCAAAAAAATGGCAGAAGACCTAGACTTGGATTTGGTTGAAATTTCACCAAATGCTGATCCGCCGGTGTGTAAAATCATTGATTATAGCAAATTCATGTATGACCAGCGTAAGAAGCAGAAGGAACTCGCTTCCAAAGCTGTGAAAGTGGTCATCAAGGAAGTGCGTTTTGGTCCTAATACTTCTGATCATGATTATGATTTCAAAAAGAAGCATGCTATTGAGTTCCTGCAGGCCGGGAATAAAGTAAAAGCGTTTGTATTCTTTAGAGGTCGTGCAATTGTATTTAAAGAAAAGGGAGAAATCCTGCTACTTCGTCTAGCCCAAGATTTAGAGGCTTTTGGTAAAGTAGAACATATGCCGTCTATGGATGGTAAAAAAATGAGCATCACACTTGCTCCAAAAAAATAGAAGTCACTCCATTAATAATAAAGTTGAATCATGCCAAAGATGAAAACAAAATCCAGTGCTAAGAAGCGTTTCAAGCTGACTGGCTCTGGTAAGATTAAAAGAAAGCACGCTTTTAAGTCACACATTTTGACTAAAAAAGCAACAGATCAGAAACGTCGTTTGACAAAATCTGGTTTGGTCAGCGATGCTGATGCTCCAAACATCAAAAAGCAATTGGGACTGAAATAAATTCCCCTGAGTTAATTAATAACCCTGTGCTCGGTAACCAAACCATCTTGAGATAGTAGATGTACCGCTCGCAAAAAATTAAAAATTATGCCACGTTCAGTAAATGCTGTTGCTTCTAGAGAGCGCAGAAAAAAATTAATGAAGCACGCCAAAGGATACTTTGGCCGCAGAAAGAATGTTTGGTCAGTCGCAAAGAATGCTGTTGAGAAAGGTCTTCAGTATGCTTACCGCGATCGTAAGAACAAAAAACGCACGTTTCGTGCACTATGGATTCAGCGTATCAATGCTGGAGCCCGTCTACACGGTATGTCTTATTCTCAGTTTATAGGTAAGGCTAAAAATGCGAACATTGAATTGAACCGTAAGGTATTGGCAGATTTGGCCATGAACCACCCGGAAGCGTTCAAAGCGATCGTTGATAAGGTGAAGTAATAATCTTTTGGAGTACTTAGAAAACGCCTCGTTCCCTTTGGGATCGGGGCGTTTTACTTTTGTATCAGCCTGTGACCGTGAAAATTATAAATAATGATACTTCCGCTTGGAGTGTCCATCACATCAATGACTTCAGCGTCTAATTGTGGTAAATCATGTGCGAAAAGCCACTTAATTTGGCCTTCTGTAATCCAAGGTCCCGGTATATCTAATTCCACAGGCACAACATTCACATAATCGAACAACGCTGCTATGTCATGGTTGATTGGATTAGATATAATATCATTTGGTGCGCCTTTCTGAACCAACTTACCACGTTGTATAACCCATAACGTATCTGCAACAAGTAATGCGTCCGCAGGATCATGTAAAACCAATAGCGCGGAAAATTGATCGCGCTTTACCATAGCCTTTAGATCCAATAGAATAGAAGACTTAGTTCTTAGATCAAGCTGGGCGAGACTCTCATCCATTAATAACACGGGTGGATTACCCGCCATAGCTTTTGCAATACTTACCCTTTGACGTTGACCTCCGCTTAAGGTTCTTACTTTTTGTTTCGAAAATGCCGTTAAGTGCATGGCTTTTTTCAACGATTCAATACGAACGGCTCTCTTGCGGTCATCAAGTCTTAAGATATTGTAGGCTATATTTTCCTCTAATGTCAACATGGACTGAAGATCATCGAGTTGAGGCACCCAGCCTGCTCGAGTTTCATCTAAAACCAATCTTCGTTTTTTGGTCTCAACCAATTCTCCAGAAATATACACCTCTCCTTTTGACGGCTCTATCTCGCCTCTTAAGAGACTCATGAGTGTGCTTTTTCCAGCTCCTGAAGGTCCTACCAAAACAACGATTTCTCCTGGTTTAATTTCGGCATTTCCAAAATCAAACAACAAATCTTTATAGGCAAAGCCCAAATCTTTAAATTTTACTAGCGGCTGATTCATATGGATTGACAAAAAAAAACCGCCCCAATTTTGGGACGGTTTAATATAATCTTAAAAGTCTATAAGTGTATTACCTCACCATACGCCGCTGCCGTTGCCTCCATAAAGGCTTCGCTTAGGGTTGGGTGTGGATGCACTGTTTTTAATATTTCATATCCTGTGGTTTCTAATTTACGAGCTATTACCGCTTCTGCTATCATCTCCGTAACGTTAGAACCTATCATATGTGTACCCAGTAACTCTCCATACTTGGCATCAAAAATCACTTTAATAAATCCATCTTTGTGGCCTGATGCTGAAGCTTTACCAGATGCTGAGAAGGGGAATTTACCAATTTTAAGCTCATATCCAGCTTCCTTAGCAGCTTTCTCAGTCATTCCTACTGAAGCTATCTCAGGAAAAGAATACGTACATCCCGGGATGTTACCGTAGTCCAATGGCTCTACGTTATGACCTGCGATCTTCTCTATACATAGTATTCCTTCCGCAGAAGCAACATGAGCAAGAGCTGGTCCTTTAACGATATCACCAATAGCATAATATCCCGGAACGTTAGTCTGATAAAAATCATTCACCAAAAGTCGTCCTTTATCCGAAGCTATACCTACGTCTTCAAGACCTATACCTTCAATGTTCGGTGTAATACCCACGGCAGAGAGTACAACGTCAGCTTCTAGAATCTCTTCGCCCTTTTTAGTCTTTACATAGACCTTACAACCATCACCCGAAGTATCTACAGAAGTAACCTCCGCATTGGTCATGATTTTAACTCCGGATTTTTTGAAGGAACGCTCGAGTTGCTTGCTGACTTCTTCATCTTCCAATGGAACTATATTAGGTAGGTATTCTACCACAGTAACATCTGTTCCCATGCTATTGTAGAAATAAGCAAACTCAATACCGATAGCTCCTGAACCAACTACAACTAATTTCTTTGGTTGAGTCTCCAGTGTCATTGCCTTACGGTACCCAATGATCTTCTTTCCGTCTTGTGGAAGGCTAGGTAACTCCCTTGAGCGCGCGCCAGTGGCAATTATGATATTTGTTGCACTATAAACAGTTTCCTTTCCATCTTCACCAGTAACAGACACTTTTTTACCAGGCTGTAACTTTCCGAAACCATTTATAACCGTGATTTTGTTTTTCTTCATCAAGAACTGAACACCGCCGCTCATGCCATTGGCAACTTGACGGGATCTATTGACTACTGCATTAAAATCTTTGTCGTATTCACTGATTTTTATGCCAAAATCTTCAGCGTGCTTTACGTATTCGAATACTTGAGCACTTTTTAGTAACGCTTTAGTTGGAATACAACCCCAATTTAAGCAAACGCCACCAAGGCTTTCTTTCTCTATGATGGCTGTTTTTAAGCCTAGTTGGGATGCTCTTATTGCGGTTACATAACCACCTGGTCCGGAACCAACTACAATTACGTCAAAATCCATTTCTGAAGTGTTTAAAAATGAGTGTGCAATTTAATACCTAAACCTAACCCTTCCGCATTGCGATGCAGGATATCTCCACATTCACATTTTTAGGAAGTGTTTTCACTGCAACAGTCTCTCTTGCAGGGTATGGCGCCATAAAATATTGTGCATATATCGCGTTAACTCTAGGATAATGATCCATACTACTCAAGAAAATAGTCGTTTTGACCACACTATTAAAATCTGAACCGGCAGCAAGCAATACTGCTTGCAAATTTCGAAGGACCCGATCAGTTTCGTAGTCAATGTCAGTTCCTTGGTCTAATTCTCCAGAATGTGGATCGACAGCTATTTGACCAGATGTGAAAATCATATCTCCAACACTAACACCTGCGCTATAAGGCCCTATTGCTGGTGCCAAGCCCTTTCCTTCTATTGCTTTCTTTTCCATGACTTTTTTAATGTTCTAAGGTCAATTTAACCCATATTTGCTGTAATGAAGGTACTTCTAATAGATAATTACGACAGTTTTACATACAACTTGGTTCATTACTTGGAGGAACTCGACTGTGAGGTTACTGTTTTTCGCAACGACTCCATCGCTCTCGTTGAATTAGACCTTAGTTTGTTTCATGGATTAGTTCTGAGCCCGGGGCCTGGACTTCCTGAGAACAATGGTTTTCTAATGGCTATGACGACTAAGGCTCTCGGTAATATCCCCATTTTAGGGGTTTGTTTAGGAATGCAAGCCTTAGGTATTTTAGCAGGCTCCGCTCTTTACAACAGGAATGGTGTTATGCACGGAAGAACTACAAAGCTTCAAAAAACAGCAAACGACAGTATTATTTTAAACGGTGTAAAGTCGTTGAATGTTGGGTTATACCACAGTTGGGCGGTAGACAAGGAAGGTTTAGGGCTTTCCTGGAAGGTTTGTGCAGTAGCTTTAGATGATGATGCACCTATGGTCATTGAAAATAGTATTGATCACGCTTTTGGTGTTCAATTCCATCCCGAGAGTATACTAACCGACCAAGGCAAGCTCATGATGAAAAATTGGACAGACTATGTCAGAAATATCAAAACCCAATAGATAGGCTGTATTAATTAGTAATCTACCGCTGTTCTCCTTCTTTGAGCCTTGACTTGACGAAATTTTTGATTCTTCAAGTTGATCCCAATCATGTAAGATCGTGTCGTTCCAAAAGGTACCCAAGAGAATTTCATCTCCCAACAGTGCAGATCACGAACGGCATTGATGGTGGTAAATCCAACAGATTTTTCCGCAATATCTATTCCTGTTCTGTAGTTTAAACTCCAATTATCCGTTGGTCTGTAGGATCCGGAAATACTCAAAGAATGAGAAGAAAATTCATGAATAAACATCGGTGAAGTTTCTCCCTCCAACCCTGGCTCAACATCCGTGAGAAAACGAAGATCATAATTAAATCTAATGTCCCAATCATTTCTCAGAGGGACTAAGTCTTGATAATTGTAAAAATCTATATCACCATTGGTAAATCCCCCACCGCGTTGCTCATAGGCTACCGCATTTCTTGAATTCTTCTTATTACTCTTGAGCTGTGTACTTGCTGAAAATTGAGACGTGCGATGAACCAGGATATTTTGACCTAAATTAAGAGCTAGAACTGGCGTTCGATCTCCCGCGGCTGTATAGCCATAAGGATCAAATTGCCCCTGATAAGTCAACTTAAGTCTCTTGTTAAATAAGGAACTTGCGGCAGTCAACCTCACTATATTCCAATGATATCCATCCTCAGCGGCCAGATTGTAATTTGTGTTTAAGTTAAAGCGTTCCAGAAGTTTTACTTTCCGAACCTCTCCCGTAGTATCACCCCTGATCGCCATTTTAGCTTCTACGGTGTTGTCCAGAGCTAATGTTATGGAACCATTACTCCCTCTGCCAGGCGAGCCATATAAAAAACCCGTATACCTATTGTAATACAATGAATTGTCCAAGGTATCGGTGAAGTTTTGATAATAGTCCCAATAGGCTGTACCAAAATCTGGTCGGTAATTAAACGAAACCCTAGGTGTTATCATATGCCTTATAGCCTTAACCGGACCTTTAGAGAGTACAAATGTCCCGTAAATCTTGGTATTCATAGATGCATTTAAACCGAAATCTCGTACTGCAGAAAAACCACTTATCGTGTCTACAACTGTGGCCTTGTTTACTACTGAATCAAACGCATAGTCGTATTGCTGGAAATACCAACGTTCGGTAAAATTAGCACTTGGATTAAATGTGAAGTACTTCAGCAACTTTGCATTTGTAGATACACTCCCAGAATGTTTGATCCCATATTGCCCATACTCCTTGAGTACGTCAGTGAAATCGTAGCCTGGAACACTATCCATAAGCGTTCCTATAGTACTTAAGTTTCCTTTCAACCTTCCCTCTGCAACTGAGCTGTAGTTTACTCCTACCTTCTCATACCATTGACCCCTACCATCATTTGATTTGAACGGGAAAAACCTTGGAACATTAAAGGATGCTTTAGGGAGATTCGTAGTGAAACTTTGGGTACCATTATTCTGGGTGTGATTTCCACTAACTGTTAAATTAGCTCTTCCTAGTTTTTGATTGTAGGTGATGCTAGAGTTCATGGTATTATTCGTCGTAGACATTGTGCCGTTTAACAAATCTTCCGGATTCGCACTGTTTTTGAAGAAATTTGGGTTTTGCAAATTCACGTTCGCGTTGAACTTTCGTGTAGGATGTGCTTTTTGGTCCTGACTATGTGACCACCTGATGCTAAAATTCTTTGTTAAACTATAACCGCCGAAAGGCTCGTATAATTTCAAACCGCGTTTCTGGTACCTATAATTGTATGCAAAGCTGCCGTTGTACTTATAACGCTTCCTATATTTAGTAGTGGCTTGAACTGCCCATGACCCTCTCAAATATAAATCCCCCCGGAGTTCTAGATTCATGTATTCATTGATCGGAAAGTACCAGCCACCGTTCACTATTCCTAACCCTTGAGATGGTGAATTTTGAAAACTAGGCATCAGTAATCCAGTGATGTCAGGTTTCTCCAAATTGGTTGGGAAATAACCGTAAGGGATTACTAATGGAGTGGGAATGCCGAAAAATTCGAAATGAGCTGGCCCTGTAATGATGCGTTCACCAAGTACGACCTTACTCTTCCCTGTTTTTATTTGAAAATGTGGCTCTGCATGTGAACAGGTAGTAAAGCCTGTTCCTGCCATATAAAGCGTATTAGAATCAACTTTTTTAACCGCATCACCATTGACATAGTTTTCTCCCTCTTGCGTAAGAACTCCTTGAATTTTAGCCTTTTCAGTTGACCAATTGTACTTTATTTCTGTCAGATAAAATATTTTACCACCATCCTCAAAAACAGGTAGTTGCTCTATTTTTCCTAGTGCGTTTTCGAGGCCTTTAGCTACGACTAATTGCTCCTCCCAAAAGATTTTTGCATATCCAGCTTGAAGACGGGTTTCTCCAAAATTTATCACCACGTTGTTGAAGAGTTCCACCGTTCCTTCAGAGACATTAGAACAGATAGAGTCTGTTGCAGAATAGTCAATAGGTTGCTCCTGCGCGCTCGCTGAAAACAGTGCACAAAATGTGAGCAAAAAAAGAAAGACTTTGAGCCTCCAAGCCACCCGGGTACGTATTTTGCAAGTAAGTTTCAAAGATATAACGAATGAACGTCCTACTTGGTATGAATAGCCGAAGTTATAAAGGTTTTAAAATTGGAATCATGGCAACGCTTTTCACAGTGCTTGCTGCGTTCAATCCAACGCCATTTGAGACAGAAAATGAAGAGGTTAACATCATTGTTATTGATGCTGGGCACGGTGGACATGATCCAGGAAATCTTGGCACCGGGCGGTATCGCAAAAAAGAGAAAGATGTCAGTTATGATGTCAGTCTCTTGCTTAAGAAATACATTGAAGAAAACCTCCCCGGTACTAAGGTGGTTCTTACAAGAAATGACGACAGGTTTATTGAACTCTACCAAAGGACCGTAATTGCTAATAGAGCAAATGCAGATCTCTTCCTATCTATCCATTGCAACGCTAACGAAAACAAGACTGCCTATGGCACAGAGAGTTTTGTGCTTGGGATGGGTGAACGAGACCAACGTCTAAACAAAACTGCCCAACTAGAAAATGCATCTAGACTATTGGAAGACAATTGGGAAAGTAATTACGAAAGCTTTGACGCCTCTAACCCTGCTGCCGTGATTGCGTTGCGTGCCTATCAAGATGCTTTCCTTCAGCAAAGTATCAGTATTGCTGATGAAATTCAGCACCAATTCGAGGGCCGAGTCAAAAGAAGAAACAGATGGGTTAAACAACAGCCTCTCGCCGTACTTAGAGGGTCTACAATGCCAGCTGTATTAGTGGAGCTCGGATTTTTAACCAATCCTGGAGAGGAAGATTTCTTACAAAGTGAACGAGGTAAAGAGTTACTGGCAAGTGCTATTTTCAGGG
>CAJJCK010000187.1 GCA_905182675.1 uncultured Cryomorphaceae bacterium
GGTCAGGTGTTTGGGGATAATCATAGCTTCGCGTTTAATCAATTTTTACCCACCGCAGGGGTAGGATTGCGCTACCTAATTTTCCCGGAAAAAGATATTTTCACCAGAATAGATGTCGCCTTGACGCGTGAAGGGCCGGGCTTTTATTTCTTTATTGGAGAAGCGTTTTAATTTAATCCGACTTTTCTCAACTGGTGTTGAAAATGCAACCCAAAGCAAATTAGAGCCTCTTGCCCTGCTTCGTTAGAATCTTTAAAGTGGTTAAATAGTTTTAGCTAAATTAAAACATGAAAAAACCCCTGCTCATTGCTCTATTTCTTTTAAGTTTTTTTGTTTCTCATGCCCAGAAATTAGTGGTGTTAGGAACACTTCAAGATGGAGGATCTCCTCATATGCTCTGTGAAAAGGAATGTTGCTCTGTTGAAATTGCTAATGATTATGTGAGTTGCCTGGGTTTGATTGATGAAAACGATCATTCTTATTTTTTTGACGCAACTCCTGACTTTGTAAACCAGTCGAGGTACCTGCTAAACCTTTCTGGTAATGATACTTTCAGTATATTTCTGACTCATGCCCATATGGGACATTACAGCGGATTGATCCACCTAGGACGTGAAGCTTCCTCAGCAAATGGAGTCCCAGTTTATGCTATGCCGCGAATGGGTGCGTTTTTGTCCGAAAACGGTCCATGGGACCAGCTTGTTAATTTGGAAAACATTGAAATCAAGGGCTTGGTGAATGGACAGGAAATGAAATTGACAAATTCTCTTAGCGTAACGCCACTGCTTGTCCCTCATCGCGATGAATACTCGGAGACGGTAGGCTATCAGATTAAAGGAGCAGAAAAAACAGCCCTGTTTATCCCAGACATCGATAAATGGGACTTATGGGACAGAGATATTGTGACAGAAATTCAAAAAGTAGCCTATGTTTTCCTAGATGCAACTTTTATGAAAGAGGGTGAAGTTGCCCGTCCTATGTCGGAGGTTCCACATCCGTTTATTGAAGAAAGTGTTGCGTTATTTGGGTCATTACCTTTAGAACAGCGAAATAAAATTTACTTTATCCACCTGAACCATAGTAACCCTGCGAGGGTTAAAAATAGTGCTGATCGAGTCTCTGTGGAGGCACTAGGATTTCATTTTGCGGAGTTTGGTCAAACGTTCGAATTATAGGGTCGCAACATTAACATGAATTCATGTTAAAGGGGAGGTGTGAGACCGATTTTTTTGCACCTTTGCACCTATGAAAAAGCTCCTGTTGTTTTTGTCATTATTCATGGTTGTTCAATCCGCCACAGCACAAACGTTTACATTACGTTTGATGAGCTATAACATCTTGAATTACAGAAATTCAACAAATGAATGTAATGGGAATTCAAACAGTGCTGGCGCTAAGGAGACCGCTCTGGATACCATCATCAAAAACGTGTCACCTCACTTGATCGTGTTTAATGAGATAGGAGCGAGTGCTAATAATGCCCAGTATCTATTGAATAATGCACTAAACACCGGTAATGTTTCCTCTTGGGCCACTGCTAACTACACGAATAATAGTTTTTCATCATTGACAAACGTGGTAGCCTATAACAGCGACTATCTGGGGATTCTTAGTCAAGATGTTATATCACAAGATTTAGCCGGGAGTACGTTAGTTCGTGTGGTAGATGTGGTCAGGTTTTATTACAAAGACCCTTTGCTAAATGCCCAGAGTGATACGCTCACCTTCACTGTTCTGGGAGCCCATTTTAAAGCGGGTAACGGCACTAGCAATTCCTCTAAACGAAATCTAATGGCCAAAGCGGTCATAGATTACGCAGATAACGAATGTCAAGACGACAACCTCTTCTTACTTGGTGACTACAACATGTATAGCTCAGCGGAATCTGCATACCAGACTTTGATTGGTGGCCAAACATTCCGGTTTGAAGACCCTATTAACACCAGTGGAAATTGGAACAACAATGGCTCTTTTGCTAGTGTACATACCCAAAGTACCCGCAGTTCATCCTCTAATAGCTGCTTTTCTGCTGGAGGTCTAGATGATAGATTTGATCAGATTTTATGTTCAGAAGCAGTAGTAGAAGGAGATGATCAAATGGTGTATGTGCCAAACACCTATTTCGCAGTAGGAAACGATGGTAATCATTTTAACAGCTCTATCAACTCGGGAACGAACTACAGTGTGAGCTCCACGGTGTTGTCTGCCTTATATTCTCTGAGCGATCACCTGCCGGTGATCGCGGATTTTGACCTAGATATGCAAGGTTTGTCTACGGAAGAATTTAAAATTCCAGCTTTACCTAATCCTATGCGTCAGCCTTTTGAGTTTGGTGGATATACCAACAACTACAGCTTGATTTTGGTAGGAATGGATGGTCAAGTGGTCTTCCGTAAAGCAGTGAACGAACATAAAATTTTACAACAATTGCCCACAGGAGTTTATACGGCACTATGGACGAAAAAAGGATTTACAAAAGCTTCTAAACTCATGGTATGGTAAGAAGAGTCATCATAAGCTTGTTTTTAGTATTGCCTTTCTTAGGAATGGGTCAAACATTCGAAGAGTTTCAGACCTCAAGAGCTAATGTTAGACTGACGGCAACAAATGTGGGCACTTTTGGTAATGCCTTCCGAGGCTATAAAGATGGTAGCGGAAGTCCTTCAATGGAATATCCAGCAGGCTCAGGAATAGAGCATTTATTTGAAGGGGGCCTTTGGTTAGGAGGTACCGTAAACGGAGCTGTTCGGGTAAGTACATCCGCTTATGATGCACCGCAAGGTTATGCACCAGGACGTGGAGGATTTGAATTTAATGCGAGCCAAGGAGTGAGTGTTTCTGAACGCAGTTCACTAAAATCTTCTCCTAACTACAGGAGTGATGCTGTATCTCATCAAGACTTTTTGTGTTCTTTCAATGATGCCGAAATCCTTGTTCCAGGTACGAGTATTCCAATCAACAACCATTTAAACCCCATGGACATAGAAGTGGATATGGCCGTTTATAATTGGGAATATTCTTTTACAGATTTCATGGTGATTGTAGATATGACCATCACTAATAACAGCAACAACACGTACCAAGATTTTTATGCAGGACTGTGGGACAACACTGTAGTACGTAATGTTAATATCACGCCAGCAGGTGCAGGTGGAGCGACTTTCTACTCGCAAGGTGGTAACGGCTTTATAGATAGTTTAAATCTTGCATACTGCTATGACAGAAATGGCGACCCAGGGTTTACAGATAGCTATGTGGGCCAATTATTTTTGGGTGCCGAAGATAAAAATGGCTTCAAGCACCCTAAAACAGACCCAAACACAAAGGTGAATTATAACGCGTGGGTATTTAACAACAGTGGTCAGAACACGTTCTTTTTCCCAACAACCGACCAGCAGCGTTATCAGAAAATGTCAGACGGCTTTAACCAGCATCCTTGCTGGACGGATCCTACTGGCGCGGCTTGTGCAACCACAATGGATGTTGATCTTCAGGCAGAGCTTAATGCCAATGGAAATCGGTCGGACCTATTAACTGTAGGGCCCTTTAATGACTATGCGCCAGGCGATCAGATAAAACTGTCTTTCGCTTATGTGGTGGCTAAAAAATACGAAGATGGACTTCCAAATGGTGATAATAATGCTGTACAGCAGACTTATTTGATTGACGCAGCAAACTGGGCACAACGTACGTATAATGGTGAAGACGCTAACTTTAATGGTCTATTAGATCCGGGTGAGGATAAAGATGGAGATGGAAAAATCACTCGATTTATACTCCCTTCTCCTCCCGAATCTCCAAGACTTAAAGTGATACCCGGCGATGGAAACTGTACGATATATTGGACTGACAATAGCCGTCAAAGCCTAGATCCAATCTCAAAGAAACTTGATTTTGAAGGCTATAACGTATATGCTACAGCAACTGGGTTTGATGTTTTTGGAACCCCTGATTTAAAAGATGATTTAGATTTAGTGGCGAGTTATGATTCTCTTGGTAATCCTTATGGATTCAATACGGGGTTTTTGCCTATTAAATTGGACGAGCCAATGATTTTTGAAGGTGATACCAACCAATATGTATTTCGTTACACATTAGATCCCTTACCTAATGGCTGGCAGACGGCTGTTTCTGTGACGGCATTTGATAAAGGAGATCTTAATAGTGGTCTGGAGTCTTTAGAAAGTGCAGTCCTTTCCAACACAGTTCGAGCATTTCCTGGCGCACCAGGATCAGATTTAGACAGCGTGGAGCCTTATGTGTATCCCAACCCTTATTATCTCGGCGCTAGTTGGGAGGGAAATAGTAATTTCCAAGAGGAGAGTAGAAAACTGATTTTCTCTAACCTTCCACAAAATGCACGAATTACAATCACGACAGCAGGTGGTGATTTTATAGACAGCTTTGATCACCATGGAGATTACAACGGTAGTGATATCCGTTGGTTCCAATCTTTTGGTGCGGAAAATTCGAATCAAAATGTATTTTCAGGCGGGGAACACGCTTGGGACCTTCTCTCTAGAGAAAGTCAAATAATTGCTCGAGGGATGTACCTCTTCCATGTGGAAGACCTTGACAACGGTAAAAATTTCACAGGAACCTTCTTAATAGTTAAATAATGAAAAGACAATTACTATCACTTGTATTTGCTGCACTAGGCTTTACCGCTTTTGGGCAGAGCTATGTATCTATTTCAGATATCAATTATGTTAGTGCCACAGACCTTGCGGCATGTGACGACACTTCCGCCTATTTAGGTCAAACCATCATTACACGTGGCGTAGTCGTCACTCCAGGAAATGTGAGTGAAGTGTCTTCGGGCTCTGTGACAGGAGGTGCTAGACCATTTATTTTTATTCAGGACACTGCGGTTGGCGGACAAAGCACACCTTTTGCAGGAATTGAAGTGATGGGGGTATATTCTAGTAGTACAGGCGCATTGCAAGTACCTGCTACTTTTACTCAAGCACTTCCCGGCGATATTGTTGAGGTGAAAGGAGTGGTGGGCGAATACAACGGCTCCAACCAACTATCTCTGGCTGATGCGAATTCATTTAGTATAGTCACTGTTACAACGGATCCTATTGTTAGTGATACCATTACAGTAGGTGACCTTAATGACGCCCAGTTTGTGAATAACCTAAACACAGGAGAAGGTTATGAGGGTGCTTTTGTAACCCTAACTAATGTTACAGTTACCTCAGTAATTCCATTTAGTGGAAACCGCGTAAGCTTCAATATTGCAGATGCAAACGGAAACAGCCTCAATGTTTCTGATAGATTCCTCGCGCAGAAAATGACTTCATGGAGTACTGTAAACACTAATTCTCCACAGACCCAAGGTTCTTTTGCCCCACCTGTACCGGGCACATTTTACACGTCTATTTCCGGAGTTGTACGCCATGATGCTAACGGCTGTACTGGTGATAATGGACGTGGATACGAAATCAATCCATTTGCGGCATCTCACTATGATATTGGATACGCACCACCTTACATAGCAAATTTTGAGCGCGATCCTGCCGTTCCTACGTCTAATCAAGATGCAGAGATTACCTGCAGCATTACTGACTTTGATGGTTCTGTAGATTCAGTTGCTATTGCTTGGAGTGCTATTGACACGCAGCAAGTGCAAAACTTCACCGTAGTTCCTATGACGTTAATTACAGGAACAACTGACGAATATTTCTTTGAAATACCCAAGCAAAATGATGGCACGCTTGTTCGTTACTATCTCTATTCTCAAGATAATGATGGTAACGCGAGTTACTACCCAAGCACACCCATCAACCAAGCAATACCTAACGTAGATTTCTATACGGTTCGTGACAACGGATTGACTATTCCGGATATCCAGTTTACCTTCAACTCAAACGGAGCAAGTACTTTAAACGCTCAGACGGTAACGGTAACCGGTATTGTAACGGCGTCAACTAAAATCGGTGACTTAGGATACCTGTACCTTCAAGACGAAACAGCCACTGCATGGGCTGGTATTTGGTGTGTAGGAATAGGACTTAACAGTTACTACCGCGAAGAAGAAGTAACGATAACGGGTACTGTTGAAGAGTACTATGGCATGACTCGATTGAACGTCATTTCCTCGAACAAGACCGGAAACAAAGCTACTATTACCCCTACAGTTATTGATCCATCCGATTCTGCCAGCTACGCCAAC
>CAJJCK010000188.1 GCA_905182675.1 uncultured Cryomorphaceae bacterium
TATACCTTCCATCAGATCATCTACGTAACAAAATGAACGCGTTTGTGAACCATCCCCAAAAACGGTAAGGTCTTCGCCGCGCAGCGCTTGACCTATAAAAGCAGGTAACACACGGCCGTCATTAAGCCTCATTCGAGGTCCATAAGTATTGAAGATGCGCACAATACGTGTCTCTAAACCGTGATACGTATGATACGCCATGGTCATTGATTCCATAAAGCGCTTGGCTTCATCATACACCCCACGCGGTCCTACTGGATTGACATTTCCCCAATAGTCTTCCGTCTGAGGATGAACTTTAGGATCTCCGTACACCTCAGAGGTAGAGGCTACTAAAATCCTTGCTTTTTTATTCAATGCCAATCCCAATAAGTTATGTGTACCAAGTGAACTCACCTTTAGAGTTTGGATAGGTATCTTCAAGTAATCAATAGGGGAGGCTGGTGAGGCAAAATGTAGAATATAGTCTAGTTTTCCGGGGACATGTACGAAATTACTCACATCGTTGTTGTAGAATGTGAAGTTAGGGTTACCCAAAAGGTGCTCCAAATTCTCCATGTTTCCAGTGATCAAGTTGTCCATTCCCAGAACCTCAAAGCCCTCCGCCATAAATCGGTCGCAAAGATGCGATCCAAGAAATCCTGCAGCTCCTGTGATAAGTACTCGTGGCATAATTATCTTTTTTCAGCGATTGAATCGCCCATTCCTATTCCAAAATAATCATAGCCATGCGCTATCATGGTTTGTTTGCGGTAAAGATTGCGTCCGTCGAAGACCACCTTGTGAGTCATAGAATTGGCTACAGCATCCCAGTCGGGCATGCGGAACTCTGCCCACTCGGTGATCAGCGCTAATGCATCAGCGCCACGAACTGCTTCCATATCACTCTCACAATACGTAATGCGATCTCCTAAATCATGCTTAGCTTCCTCCATAGCTACTGGATCGTATGCGCGAATTTGCGCACCAGCATTTATCAGTAAGTTAGCAATCACGACAGAAGGCGCTTCTCGCATGTCATCTGTATTAGGTTTAAATGACAATCCCCAAAACGCAATAACCTTGCCCTGTAGATTGCCACCAAAGTAGGCACTTATTTTATTGAATATAACGCTCTTCTGGTCGTCATTTACTTCTTCTACTGCTTCAAGAATACGCATGGCATGACCATGATCACGACCCGTTTTAGCTAATGCTTTCACATCTTTAGGGAAACATGATCCACCGTACCCAATGCCTGGATAGATAAACTTATTTCCAATCCTTGGATCACTCCCAATTCCTTTTCGTACCCAGTTGACATCAGCACCCATGATTTCGCATAAATTGGCAATATCATTCATGAAAGAGATCTTCGTAGCAAGCATCGCATTGGCTGCATATTTAGTCATCTCTGCTGATGGAATGTCCATAAATATCACCGGGTGGCCATTCAAAGTAAAAGGACGATAGAGTTTGTCCATGATCTCTTGAGCGTCACTACTATCTACGCCTACCACAATACGGTCAGGCTTCATAAAGTCGTCTATGGCAGCGCCTTCTTTCAAAAACTCCGGATTAGAAGCCACATCAAACCCATGATCAACGTTACGGGTAGCTAATGCATGTGCCACGGCACCGCGCACCTTCTCAGCAGTACCCACTGGAACAGTAGACTTGGTAATGACGACCATATAATTTGTCATGGTCTTACCGATCTGATCAGCAACGGCTAAAACATACTTTAAGTCTGCAGATCCATCTTCTCCTGGAGGCGTTCCAACAGCAATAAAAGCCGCTTCACTACCTTGAATCGCATCGCTAAGATTGGTGGTGAAGTTTAAACGACCTTTCTTGAAATTACGCTTTACGATCTCTTCAAGACCGGGTTCGTAAATTGGCATAATGCCATTCTTTAAGTCGTCTATTTTATTTTTATCGATGTCTACACAGGTGACTTGAATGCCCACGTCTGAAAGACATGCGCCTGTTACTAAGCCTACATAGCCAGTTCCTATAACAGTTATTTTCATAAGGTTGAGGTTGCTCTTGTTTAAAATCGGTGATGTTCAACTTTCGTTTGCTAAAATACATTATACCAAAAGACTCGTAAGCCTTAACTTGCACATAGAATGAAACATGTACTCAAACATATCAAAATAGCGTTACTTATCTGTTCGATGATAAGTTCCTTAACGATGCTTGGTCAAGTTACGACCAAGGATAGTACCCGCACTGTTCAGCTCTGGTCGTTATCTACAGGGGCCCATGTTCCGCTGTTTGATCTAGCCAAACGGTATACCCCTTTTGCAATGATCAGTGTGGACTACGCAAAGAAAAATACGGATGGATGGATCTACGGGGCATCATTCGATGCCATGTATGGGACCTCCGTAAAGAATTCTGACGATATTTTTGGAGGATTAACAGATGAGTCGGGTAATTTCATGGGCGTGAACGGGGAGTTTGCGATTATTCAGCCTGGTTTGAGTGGTGCTCAAGTCCTGGTGAATACAGGGAAGCTCTTTAAAAGCCACTACAACGCTAACTCTGGTTGGGTATTTATGCAAGGTATGGGCGTGACTCAATCAAAAATCGGACTTAGAAACCAGCGTGGAAACTTACCTCAGCTAGACTCACCTTTTTTAGAGGGATATGATCGTTTACACAGGGGTCTAGTCACTAAAACCACCTTGAGATATATGCATTTAGACAATAAGGAGCGCGTGAACTACGCCTTTAACATATTGCTTAATATGGGTCTCACGCGAAGCGTTCGAGGATTCAATATCGACACAGGTCTCTTTGATGCGAATTACAAATTTGAAGCTGCTATAGGGGCTTCATTTACGTGGTTCTTGCCGATCTATGCCAAGCAAGAAAGCTTTTATCTCTTAGATTGATGCTCTATCCTATACTTGCCCAAGCAGGATATAAAATAGCCCAATGGGTTGCGCCAAAAACCTCATGGTTTTCTGTGATTACTTCTAATGCACTGGTCTGGAAAAAATCTCAACCTCTTCAGGGAAAAGTGCTTTGGATGCACTGCGCTTCGTTAGGTGAGTTTGAAATGGGCAAGCCTGTATTTGAACTATTCCTAGAGCGTCATCCCGACTGGAGAGGAGTGGTTACCTTCTTCTCTTCGTCAGGCTATGAGGCCAGGAAAACCTACAGCAGGGCGCAGGTATTCTATTTGCCCTTTGACTCCCCTAGTGAGGTGAAGCGCTGGTTGGCTTTTTTAAAGCCTTCTTTAGCTGTATTTGTACGTTACGATCTATGGCCTAATCATATCCATGGGCTTTACAAAAGAAAAGTTCCAATTGCCGTCATAGGTATGTCTGCATCCAGAGCACCGTGGTATTTATCCAGAGCCTTACCTGGTATAAGGTCCCTCTTTAAAAAGGCCATTTCTATTTGGGGCGTGACTTCTGAGCAAGACAGTGTTATACTTTCATTCGCTGGAGTTCATAGTAGTGTTCTTGGAAATCCTAAGTATGATTACGCGGTGCATCTCATGGATCAACCTCCTCATAAAATAATGAGAACATGGAGAAACCTTCAGGTTAAGCCCATCTTATTGGTTGGTAGTGCACATCTTTCTGACATAGCATTTATGTTAAAAAGTACATCCATAAACAACTATGCGCTATGGATCGTTGCTCATGACCTGGATCAGGTGCCTGCAATGGCCTCGTTGCTTGAAGAAAAAGGATTCGGAATAGTCTATTCAACCCAAGACGATCCACAGGTTAGTGAGGTTTTTATGATTGACGAGATGGGTATTCTCCCTACGTTATATGCTTTAGCGGATGCCGTATTTATAGGTGGAGGCTTCGGAAAGGCAACCCATAATGTACTGGAGTCCGTGGCAAAAGGAAAGAAGGCGGCTTCGGGGCCTAATTGGCAAAAAATAGCAGAAAACAGGGAGCTCGTCCATCAGGAATTCCTTGTTCCGTGCGACACTCCACAGGAACTAGATGAGTTTTTGAACCATGCGCAGGCGGATGGTTTTGGTACAAATGATAAAGCCCTCAAATGGTTGAGGGCTCAATCTGGAAGTTCTTTAAAAATTGTTGAGGCCTTAGAACAGACCGTTTAGCTCCGCATCGATCAAATTAATGATTTCACCCAAATCCTCAGGGTTCTCAGGGAAGTTGTTCTTATCTACATTTACAATGAGCACCTTGCCTTTGTCGTAGGTATTGATCCAAGCCTCGTAACGTTCGTTTAGCCTTCGCAGGTAGTCGATTCTTATGCTGTTCTCGTAATCTCTGCCTCGTTTTTGAATATGGTCCACCAAAGTAGGTACTGAGGCTCTAAGATAAATCATGAGGTCTGGCGGTTGTAGGTGTTTTTCCATCAGCTCGAACAACCCTTTGTAACTGTTGTAGTCTCTCGCAGTCATTAGACCCATCGCATGGAGGTTTGGAGCGAAAATATGAGCATCCTCGTAAATCGTTCTATCTTGGATAACATCTAAACCTTCTTCTCTGACTTGCGTTACTTGTTGAAATCTAGAACGCAAGAAATAGATCTGAAGATTAAAACTCCAGCGTTGCATTTCTTCGTAGAAGTCATCCAGGTAGGGATTGTCGTCTACATCTTCGAAATGTGGTTGGTAATTATAATGCTTTGCCAACAAGCTTGTTAAAGTTGTTTTACCAGATCCTATATTTCCTGCGATTGCTATATGCATCAGATGTATTTTTGTAAACGCAAAGTAATAAAAAGTGTCAAAAGGAACGATGAAAATAGACTACGTAAAATCGCAAATCTCAAATGTTCGCCAAGAATTGATCGATCACCAAGCATTTACATGGGTTGACGACTTAGATAAGGCGAGAATTTTTATGGAATCTCATGTTTGGGCTGTTTGGGACTTCATGGTCTTATTAAAGGGCTTACAACGCCAACTTACCTGCGTGGATACGTATTGGGTGCCTACGGGTAACCCTGAAGTACGCCGACTAATCAATGAGATTGTATTTGGAGAGGAAAGCGATATTGATCAAAATGGCAATGCAATAAGTCATTTCGAGCTATATGTTCAGGCAATGAGCGAAGCAGGAGCTAATACGCAACCTATTTTATCCTTTATCGCAGAATTGAATCTAGGGGTCGATCCAAAAGTTGCGTTAGATCGAAGCGAAGCACCCGAAGGTTCTAAGAAATTTGTACGGGCAACGCTGGATGTTGTTGAGCGCGGACATGCTCACGAAATAGCAGCTGTATTTACCTTTGGTCGAGAGGATTTAATTCCTGACATGTTTATTGAGATCGTTAAAAACCTTAAAGAGGCTTTTCCTAACGAGCTTAGTCTCTTTACTTATTATTTGGAACGGCATATTGAGATAGATGGTGACCTACATGGTCAATTGGCAGAAAGAATGGTCCTTGAGTTGTGTGCTGAAAATAAAAACTACTGGGAGCAGACGTTAGCGTTATCCTCGGCTGCGTTGCAAGCCCGCATTGAGCTGTGGACATCCGTTATAAAGGAACATCAGGACTTCTGTTTAACTCCATAAATTGCTCCAGAAATAAGCGATTGTTACTGAGACGCGGAATCTTGTTCTGACCTCCAAGTTTCCCCTTTAACTTGAGCCAGTCATGGAACAAAGAATCCCTTGCGACGATCAGTTCTAATGGTCCTAGGACCAGTCCTGATTTACGCTTGGCGCCATAATCTGAGTTTAGATTCTGAATACTCAGATCTAACGAATGGGTAAAAGCTTTAAGGTCTTCCGGCACCTTTTCAAACTCTATGATCCACTGGTGGGCACCGCAGGAGGCGTCTTCCATGAAAATTGGTCCAGCATGAAAGTCCCGTACGCTGCACTGGTGCGTTTCGCAGGCATTTTGCAACGCCTCTTCCGCGTTAGAAACAATTAGTTCTTCTCCAAAGGCGTTGATGAAATGGGCTGTTCGTCCGCTGAGTTTAATTCGGTGCGGTTGGGTGGAGAGAAATTTAACGGTATCTCCCAGTATGTACCTCCACAACCCGCCATTGGTCGTTATCACTATGGCGTATTCCTTGCCGATGTCCACTTTTTCAAGGGGTATTGTATCGCTTTCTGTACCGTAGAAATCTGACATTGGAATGAATTCATAGTATATACCGGAGTCCAGTAAAAGAAGCATTCCTTCTTGACTAGGGTTATCTTGAATGGCAAAAAAACCTTCCGATGCATTGTAATTTTCCATGAAGGTTACCTGATTCCCCGGCATTAACTGGCGAAACTGATTTTCGTAGGGCACGAAGTTTACACCGCCGTGTGCAAAGAGTTCAAGATTGGGCCAAACCTCTAAAAGGTTGTTTTTCCCGGTACGTTCTAAAACCTTATTGAACAATACCAGAAACCAACTACTCACCCCCCAAAAGGAGGTGATGTTTTGATCAATGACTTCATCTAAAATAGCCTCTATCTTCTCTTCCCATTCTGTCATCAAAGCGGTGTTTGGGCTAGGTGCGCTTCTAAACTCCGCCCAAGTAGGAATGTTTTGTATCAGTATGGCACTCAAATCTCCGGACTTACTCAAGCCATGCTGTTCAAGAACTGTTGATCCGCCCAAGCGGAGTCCGAGCCCTTCAAACAATTTTGATTCTGGCCGGTGGTTAAAGTACATGGCCAATTCATATCGTCCGCCTGCGAAATGACAACTGTTGATGCTGTCCTGCGAAACAGGAATATACTTGGATTTTCCTGAGGTAGTTCCAGAGCTTTTTGCATACCATTTTACCTGTCCTGGCCAAAGAACATTTGATTCACCCGACCTCATGCGTTCAATAGATCCTTTAAGATCACCGTACGTCGCAAGCGGAATACGTTTTGAAAATGTATTGAAGTCGTGAATAGTGTCAAAACCATATGCTTTTCCAAATTCCGTGTTCTTCGCTTGTTGTAATAATGCCGACATCACAGCCCGTTGTGCCACAAAAGGCTCATGAGAAGAATGCATCAGCTCTTCCATGTACTTCTTGAGATTGAAGCGAATTACTTTATTAACTAACGAATAAAACACGGTTTTGGCTCAGGCTTATGGATTGATTTATAACTTCACACTAGTCAATAAAAATACTCGAAAATGCGATTTAACGGTCCTTTACGGAAAATGTCTACTCAATATGGTGATACAATAAGGTACGCCCTTAAACTGGGAGAGGATATGCTCTTCATGAACCAGCTGATTGGAAAGACGATCCGTATCCAATTCGTAGGTGATCACACTTGCTTTTGTGGGTCATTAGTGCCTGAGGTATATAGACAAAACTTTTGCAAAGATTGTTTCTTTTCAAAGCCTGAGGCATCTCCGTCAATCATGAGGCCAGAATTAAGTCAAGCTCATTTGGGTATAGAAGACCGCGATCTTGAATTCGAGAAGAGAATGCAGCTTCAGCCTCATTTGGTCTATTTAGCGAAAACAGATCGAATTAAGGTGGGGGTGACACGTAAAACTCAGATGCCTTATCGGTGGATGGATCAGGGTGCAAGGCAGGCTGTAATTCTCTTAGAAACGCCCAATAGATATTTAGCGGGAGAAGCAGAAGTAGCATTGAAGGATCACTTCACGGATAAAACTTCTTGGCAGGCCATGCTTAAGGATTTAGGCACAGATGCGCAGTTGAATGAATCTAAGGAAATCGCTCTTGCAGCTTTGCCACTGCACCTGAGGGAATTTGCAGACGTGTCAGATAAAATTTGGGATTTCCATTACCCTATTGCGCATCAACCGGAAAAAATAAAAAGTATCAGTTTTAAACAAAAAGGGGATCAGTGGGAAGGTGAACTATTTGGTATTCGGGGGCAATATCTGATCACGAGCGTAGGAGTTTTCAACGTCCGTTCTCATGAGGGTTTCATGGTAGATATAGAAGTGAAATAACCTATAATTCTATTTCTTCGCCTTTTTTGAGTTTGAAGTAAGATCGCGCCCAGGCCATAAATCCATAAATTATAAAAGTATCTAGCGCAGCGAAAATAACTTTAAACAGCCAACCGTCTGAGATATAAGAACCCATTGTTGACCAGCTTTCTACGCCAAAAAACAAAATAACCACCACTAGAGTGGTGTCTACAAATTGCGAAATCACGGTGGAAAAATTATTCCGTACCCATAACATTTCTCCCTTCGTTAAGCGCTTCCAGAAGTGAAACAACTTTACATCGATAAGTTGGGCCACAATATAAGCCAACATAGAAGCTGCGATGACACGCCACGCATTTTGAAAGACTTGATTGAACGTTTCGTCATCTACAGGAGAACCTTCGATCGCAGGGAATTGTGCCCCCAACCAAAGTATGAATAGCACGAATATGCTTGCAAATAAACCGGACAGTACGACGTGCGTTGTTCTCTTTTGACCGTATAATTCACTCAAAATATCCGTGATTAAAAAAGTAATGGGGTAGGGAAGAACACCCGCACTAATGACAAAGGTTTTAAACCCTAAGTCTATGGAAATAAATTTATTAGCGATTAAGTTACACGTAATCAGCGCCGCTATAAATAAGGCACCTAGAATATAATATAGTCTTTCTGCTACGTGTTCCTTCTTAGTCATTGAATTGGCGGAAAACAGGATTCATTCTTGCTTGCATTCCAGGATTTTCAATAAGTGATTTTAACTCTAACATGGCAGGATGCTGGTCTACGATCTGCAATACACTGTTGGATGTGGAATTACCAGAGTTAGCCATCGAAGTGAACGCTTTTACATAACGTTCAATCCCCTGATCTATACGGGGTAACTCATAAATCCGATAGTCTGAAACCTCTCCTAATTCAGCTGCAAAGGCGATCGCATCCTGAAGATTCCCCTCATAATCTGCCAGTCCGTTTGTTAAGGCGTCATTTCCTGACCAAACTCGACCTCCGCCTATGGATTTAACGTATTCCATCGTTGTGTCTCTGCCAGCCGCTACTTTTCCAGTGAAGTCATCGTAGCCGAAATCAATCATTCGTTGAAGAATAGCGTATTGTTGCGCCGTAGGATGGCGGTAGAGATTCGGAAAGTTTGCAAAGGGATGCGTTTG
This sequence comes from uncultured Cryomorphaceae bacterium, assembly GCA_905182675.1. GTDB lineage: Bacteria > Bacteroidota > Bacteroidia > Flavobacteriales > Schleiferiaceae > UBA10364. Next base: position 9,012 of record CAJJCK010000188.1, read on the forward strand.
TACTTCTTCTATGGTCAAGCCAAGTTTTTGGTTGATTAATTCCTCCGCAGTAAATAAGCTCATGAAGATTCCGATACTTCCAGTGATGGTCGTAGAATTAGTGAATATGGCATCTGCATTACAGCTGATGTAGTATCCACCAGACGCAGCATAATTCCCTTGACTAACGACAATTGGCTTATCAACTCCTTCTATGGTGTGGTGAATCATATCTGAGGTCAGAGCACTGCCACCTGGACTGTTTACCCTAAGAACGATCGCCTTTACCCTCTTGTTGTTGTTCGCCTTTTCAAGGGCTTTAATGATGTTTTTCGTGCCTATACTCGACTCGTCTCCAGCGCCATTACCAATAGTTCCATTCGCGTAGATAACGGCAACACGATCTTTGGCTGTTTCTTTTTTTAAGGATTGTCTGTAGCTACTCCAATTTAGTATGTCATAACGCTCCTCAAAGCTTTTGATGACATCTTCTCTGTAGCCCAAGGCATCCACTAAACCTGATGCTTCAATCTGTACTGCATTCATACCCACCCATTGATTTGCACAGGAATCAATTGCCGATTGATTTAGTCCTTTCTGAGATAATCCATTGGAAATAAAGTCCCAAAACTGAGAAGTTAAATGGGTCAATTGAAGTCTGTTTTCCTCACTCATTTCGTTTGAAATAAAAGGTTCAACAGCAGCCTTAAACTTATTACCTGTTCCTCTTACCACAAGTGGTTCAATACCTATTTTGTCAAAAAATGCCTTGTAGTAAGTACTACTGATGCCTATGCCACGCAGGTCGTATATCCCGCCAGGATGAAGTATGGTAGAATCCGAAAAGCTTGCTAGATAAGCCCCCTTTTGGGTGTAATATTCTCCATAGCTGTAGATGGGCTTACCACTTACATCTTTAAATTCTTTTAAGTAGTCCCCAAGCTCTTCTAATGCACCATAGCCCGCCGAAAACATGCCTTGATCTAGTAGTATTCCCTGTATGTTGTCATCTGTGGCTGCTTGCTTTAGTCCAACCATGAATTCGTTCAGTCCCAGGCTTCCATCGCTGTCAAAACCAATACTCGATAAGTTCAGTTCAGCCAGTGGATCTTCTACAGCCCGGTCCTCAAGGCTTCCTGATAAGTTGATTTTTAAAAGACTGTTCTCTTGTACCTTTGGTGAATCCGTCTCCGTAGTGAGCCCAATTGCAACAAGGAGTATGATGGATAAAATAAATATGGAAACTAAGGCTGTCAAGACAGCTAGTACAGTTGTAAAGAATGATTTCATGAGCAAGGGTATTCTATTATTAGGTACGAATTTAGGGGATAAATACCGCAATTTGCAATTAGCGATGGACCACTTGCGTGAATTATGTAAGGTACTTAACGAGAGTCACTGTTATGAAAGTCCTGCCTGGGGGTATGATAGTGAATCCACCTACATAAATCAGGCGGTTGAAGTTCATTTCGAGGATTCTCCAGAAGAATTTATGTCTGCCCTACTTGAGACGGAACAGCGTCTGGGTAGGACGCGACAGGCAGAAGGTTACACGGACCGCATTATTGATATTGATATTTTAGCGATTGAAGGATTTCAATCCGATTCGATTCATTTACAGGTGCCTCACCCTAGATTGAATCAAAGACTTTTCGCATTACTACCGATGCAAGAATTATGGCCTTTTTGGACACACGAGAGGTTCAATAAATCGATCTCGGAGTTGATCACCGATTGTAATAAAAAGGATATGCCTAACAAGGTATGATTGTCAGGAATGTAGGGTGCAAAGTTTACTCGCTTGACAGTTGTTTGTGTAATTCATAAACGGCCATTCCAGTGCTCACACTGACGTTTAAACTGTGTTTGGTGCCGAATTGTTTGATCTCAATCACATCATCACTAAAGTCAACTACCTCCTGAGCAACACCTTTGACTTCATGCCCTAGAACCAGTACAGTGGGCCCATTAGCGTGATAATCTCTTAAATCAATACTTCTTTCAGCTTGCTCTAAAGCTGCAATTCGATGTCCCTCTTTTCGTAATTCTTTGAGGCAGGTCATGGTACTTTCATTGTGCGACCAATCCACACTTTCTGTTGCGCCCAGGGCTGTTTTTTCAATTTCAGCATGCCCCGGTATGGGGGTCAGCCCACACAGGTAAATGTGCGCTACTCTGAAGCAATCGGCCGTTCGAAAGATACTACCTACATTGTGCATGCTCCGTATGTTATCTAAAACCAAGATTAAGGGGGTCTTTTCTGATGCTGTATACTCCTCAGAAGATAATCTGCCTAATTCACTATTTCGTAGTTTTCTCATCGGACGGAACCTCTTACATTTGATGATTATTCTTCACATAAGGTGAAGCTGCTACAAAGAACGATATAAATGGCCAAACAGACCGCGAAGAAGCAGACGCCCATGATGCGTCAATACGATGAAATCAAGGCGAAGCACCCTGAAGCATTGTTGCTCTTTCGTGTAGGCGATTTTTACGAAACATTTGGTTCGGATGCGGAAAAAGCAGCCAAAACATTGGACATAATTTTAACAAAACGCTCTAACGGATCGGCTTCTGCCATTGCTCTTGCTGGGTTTCCATATCATGCGTTGCAAACTTATCTCCCAAAGCTAGTCAAAGGAGGGCATAGAGTCGCTATTGTTGAACAGTTGGAGGATCCAAAGACAGCAAAGGGTTTGGTGAAGCGGGGTGTGACCGATATGATTACTCCAGGAATTAATCTTAATTCAGCTCTACTGAGCGGTAAAGAACATAATTATCTCGCGGCGTTATATCCAGCCAAAAAAGGAAATTGGGGTCTCGCAATAGCAGAGATAAGCACAGGAGCTTTTTTCTATGCCCAGCATTCTGAGGAGAAAATTCTCAATGCTCTTCATACCTACAGCCCCAAGGAAATCATACATCCTAGAGAGATAGATGGTCAGCTAAAAAAGAAGTTAGAAGAAGATTTTTATCTCTTTGGCGTTGATAATTGGGCTTGGGAAGCGCAGTATACATTGGAGCAGTTGGAGGCCCAATTTAAAACACAGGGACTCAGCGGTTACGGTCTAGAGAAGGGTGCTCCTGGAGCAATTGCTGCAGGCGTCATTCTTCACCATTTAAATAGAAGTGAATTTTCTACACTGGATCATCTATCAACGTTATCAAGAATTGCGCTAGACGATTATATGTGGCTAGATGGTTTTACCATTCAAAATCTTGAGCTTTTTCAATCTAATCAGGGAGGTGGAACATCAACTCTAGAGGTTATAGACAGCACGGTGTCCCCTATGGGAGCAAGAATGTTACGCAGCTGGCTCTCTCTGCCATTGTTGGAGTTAAAGGATATTTCGGCTCGACAACAAACGGTTGAAGAGCTTTTATCGAATGATTTTTTGCGGAACACATTGCGAGATACCTTGAAAGGCTTGTCGGATATAGAACGTCTTTGCAGCCGCATTGCAACGGAGAGAATCAGTCCTAAGGAGCTTGCTAGACTCAGCTCAGCGCTTGAAGCTGTTGAGCTACTAGTTCACGAAGTAAGTGCCCATTCCTTGAGCCTACCGGAATCATTACCTACATTATTACCAGAGTTAAAGCAGCGACTTCAGGAGGCTTTGGTTGAAGACCCTACTGCGGTATTAGGTAAGGGACAGGCAATTAAGAGTGACTTTAACATGGAATTGGCCCACCTCAGAGGGTTGTTAAAAGATGCAACATCCACTTTAGAAGATATTCGTGCCCGGGAAGCAGAGGCAACGGGAATACCCTCGTTAAAACTGGCTTTTAACAATGTATTTGGCTACTATCTCGAAGTACGGAATTCTCACAGAGATAAAGTTCCCGAGAACTGGCACCGAAAGCAAACTTTGATCAATGCTGAACGCTACATTACAGAGGAGTTAAAGAAATTTGAGATTGAAGTCCTTGGTGCGGAAGATAAAATCAGGTCTATCGAATCTAGATTATACCAGGAGTTGGTCAAATACAGTAATAATTTCTTAGCCCCGCTGCTTGAGATGGCCCGTTGGACCGCTACGTTGGATGTGTTAAGCTCTTTCTCCCAGACAGCTTTAAGTTATAATTATGTTCGTCCATCCTTCGTGGAAGGACAAAATATCTCTATTAAAGAAGGTCGTCACCCTGTGATTGAACAGGTGCTCCCGCAACACCAACCATACATTGCTAATGGCATTGATATGAAGAGTAAGGAGGCTTCCATCGCCATGATTACGGGGCCTAATATGAGCGGTAAAAGTGCCTTGCTACGGCAGGTAGCGCTAATTCAGATCCTAGCTCAGGTGGGTGCTTTTGTTCCAGCTAGCGCGGCTAAACTTCCTGTCATTGACAGGTTGTTCGTCAGAGTAGGCGCTTCTGATAACCTGAGTAAGGGAGAGTCCACTTTTATGGTAGAAATGAATGAGACGGCTACCATTTTAAATAATATTAGTGAGCGATCATTGGTCATGTTAGACGAGATAGGAAGAGGAACTTCCACCTTTGACGGTGTCAGTATTGCATGGGGAATTGCAGAATTCTTGCATCAGCACCCAGCGGAACCTCTGGTTCTATTTGCTACCCATTATCACGAACTAAATGAAATGACCCACACCTTTAAAAAGGTATCAAATTATCATGTTGCCGCGGAAGAGCACAATGGGGAGATCATCTTTACTCGTCAACTCAAGCCTGGAGGAACTGCTCATTCGTTTGGACTGCACGTTGCGAAACTAGCAGGTATACCTGCTTATGTCTTACACAGGGCAGAACGAGTGCTAGATAGACTTGAAAAACAAACTAAAAGCGAGGTAAAAGCAACCTCTAAAAATGACAATTCGCCACAATTAAACTTTTTCTCATTAGATCGACCAGAACTTGAAGATCTTGCTAGTGAATTGGAAATGTTGAACTTAGATGAACTTAAGCCAATTGAGGCTTTGATGCTCCTAAGCACCTTTAAGGAAAAACTCGCAAAAAAATAAGTGAGAGTATTGGTTTAAATAAATTCGGTCCTATATTTGCCGACCCTAACGCGAAAGTAGCTCAGCTGGTAGAGCACGACCTTGCCAAGGTCGGGGTCGCGGGTTCGAATCCCG
>CAJJCK010000189.1 GCA_905182675.1 uncultured Cryomorphaceae bacterium
GATTGTGGTCGATTATGCTAAAAAGCCAATCTCCGCGGAAGATGAAATTCTCAAGAAGAAAAGGGAGGCCTTAAAAGCAGAAATGTTAATGAGAAGGGCGAAGGAAGATCATAAAAGAAATGTACAAGGTACTTGGGGCATCGCAGTCATCATGGTTGTGGTGGCCATGATTGTGACGGCTGCAGCAATGCGTCCTTCATTTATACAATGGATGGTCTCGAGAAGCCCAGTAGAGCGTATGGCTGAGGTCGTACATAGTGACCAAGTGAGTCAATTCATTATTCAATGGGAGTACAACAACGAAATAGTTATAAAAACGGTGAATGGTCGTTTTGTGGAAGGCAGGTGGCTGCTTGGAGATGCAGGGATGCCTATTTTAAAAGGCTCTGAGTTTATAGTTGTTTTTAACGGAAGCAATCCAGATTACTTCTTGCTAAAAGACAACTTTATTTCTCCACGAACTGCTGAGGTATATTTCAACGTTTTAAAGTATCCTCTGGCGGAGATTTTAGATGTATCTAGCGATGACAGTGAGGTAGTGTGCTTGTATTGGGCTATTCTAGATAAATTTGGTGTAGATGGCTTAGCTCATGTGTTATTTAGTCAAACGCCATTGCGTAAAAATTGGTCACATAACGAGAGAACATTCAATGTATTTTATGAAAGTGAGGATTTTATGAAATTGTATAGAAGTTGTGCGCCTTAAGAGCGCGGATACACTAATGGACAATACCTTTACTGTAAACAGGTCAACGCTCACAATATGAAACCATCTTTAGCCAAGGGAACCAGAGATTTTTCTTCTACAGACGTTCAAAAGCGCCAGTACATTATGAATGTACTTCGAAATGCGTTTGAATTACGTGGTTATGATCCTATTGAAACACCTTCATTTGAGAATATAGAAACCCTCACCGGGAAGTATGGTGAAGAGGGTGACCGATTGATATTTAAAATTCTTCGATCGGGAGATTTCTCTTCCAAAATCCCACAGGAATTATGGGATGATAAGAATCCAAAAGTATTAGCCACTAAGGTTGCTGATAAGGCGTTAAGATATGACTTGACGGTTCCTTTTGCCCGTTATGTTGTTCAGCATCAAAATGAATTAGCTTTTCCTTTTAAGCGATACCAGATGCAACCGGTTTGGCGTGCAGACCGCCCGCAAAAAGGTCGTTTCAGAGAGTTTTATCAGTGTGATGCTGATGTAGTAGGCTCTGACAGTCTCTGGCAAGAGGTTGAATTGATCCACCTATACGATGCGGCATTTACCTCACTAGGCCTTAACACTACAATTAAAGTAAACAATAGAAAAATATTAGCCGGAATGGCTGAGGTACTCGGTATTTCTGAGCAATTCACGGCCTTTACCGTTGCCATTGATAAGTTAGATAAAGTCGGTTTGGAAGGTGTCGTTAAAGAGATGCTTAGTCAAGATATTTCCGAGCTTGCGGCAACGACATTTAAGGGTTGGATGAGCAATGGACTATCACTTGATGCATTAAGCGACCTACTTCAAGACAGCGAAGAGGGTAAGCTGGGCCTTGAGGAAATGAACTTCGTTTTCCAAAACTCTAATTTAGGAATGAAATCAGCAAGATTAGAGTTTGACTTTACTTTGGCGCGAGGTTTAAACTATTATACGGGAACTATTTTCGAGGTAACCGCTGATGATGTTGCGATGGGGAGCATAGGTGGAGGTGGACGCTATGCGGACTTGACCAGTATTTTTGGAATGAAAGACACTTCAGGTGTTGGTATAAGCTTTGGGTTAGACAGGATCTACATGTGCTTGGAAGAATTGGATTTGTTTCCAGATGCCGTGGCGGATCAAAAAGCTATTCTTTTCGCAAATTTCGGCATGGAAGAAAGTGCTGCCGCTTACCGCTGGATTCAACAATTGATATCCATAGGGGTTCGTGCGGAGCTCTATCCAGATTCTACTAAATTGAAAAAACAGTTCGATTTTGCAGATAAAAAGGGGATTCCCTTTCTCGCAATGGTCGGTACGCAAGAAATGACTTCAGATAAAATACCAGTGAAAAATTTAGCCACAGGTGTACAAGAACTATACGACGCACAGGGCATCAAAGCACTTTTATCCTAGCTTAGAATGGCCTTCCAGAAATCAGGGTCATTATGTTCAGGCTTCATAAGCACACTGCGCAGCACGACCAGTTCCTCTACGTCCCATTCAATCGACCATGGGCATTGCTCGGGCTTAAGTTTAAGTAAAGCGAGGTGAATCCCTTCGGATGCTTTTCGTTCGAAAAAATCTCTGTTTTGAGCACTGAGTAGAGAGGCTTTTACCCCAGGTGTGCTAAATACACAAATATCTAATGCTGGAGGTAAAGAATGATATCCAAAATCCAATGCAAGTCTGTGCAGTCCAATTGCAGCACGTAAGCTATGGTTTAAGCGTTCGGCAAACAAGCCTTGAGGTACTAATGGAAACTTCTGCATCGTAGCCCAAACACCGGCTGCTGCAGCGCCTGATCTCGAGCATTCAAGGGTGATTTCACCCAGGTGTAAATCTGTTGACGTGAAGTACGTGTAAGGACTGTCGTGTTTATAAAAACGTCCAACACTCGGATCCTTGAATAATACTGCCCCACAGCCGTAGGGTTGGAGTCCATGTTTGTGAGGATCAATAACTATAGAATCGGCGTGTTGAATGGCTTGAAAATGAGATTTAGAATAGGCTTCTAATTCTGCTAGCTTGAAATATCCTCCATAAGCAGCATCCACGTGGACCCGTGCATCGAATTGCTTCGCTAAGATGATAATGTCTTCTAAAGGATCAATACTACCTGTGCCTGTAGTGCCTAACGTAGCGACAATGGTTGCATGTTTTCCTTGAGATTTTAGTTCTGTTAAAACGCGCTTGAGCTCGGGAAGATCCATGCGACCTACTACATCCGCTGGCATTGACTTAAAAGGAATACCTAACACCTCCGTCATCCTACTGTGGGTATAATGAGCTAACTCGTTCGCGAGCACTGTAGTATTCGAATCAATTTTTCTGCTAATCCAAAGGGCTTCTAGATTCGCCATGGTTCCACCAGAGGTCAGGTGACCTAAAGCTTGTTTGTAGCCCATTAATTGGCCAAGTTCCGCGACCACCTCAAGCTCCAAACCGGATGTAGCTCGGCCTCCGTCAAGTGCATGGTTGTTTGGATTGACAAAGGAAGCCATCCACTGTGCCGCTTGAGCCAGGGGGTGGGGTGGTTTAATCATTTGTCCGGCGTACAACTGGGAGTGGTAAGGATAATTATCCTGGAGTCTATTCGCTAAGGAATTTAAAATGTCTTGATCTTCCTTGTCGAGGTTTAATTCCTCAAATCTCAATGTCTTTAAAAACTTCCAATCCATAATTTAAAGGTAGGTGATATCACCAAGTGGAGATAAATTTCTTATCAGGGTCATAACGATTAGCCTGAAAAATGGTATCAAATTTTCTGAAGGGTCTAGGATCGTTTCCCCTTCCAGCGAGGTACAGCCAGTTCCCGTAATTGGATGCCGGATCATAATCAATCAAATGATTTTCAAAGTGTGCCGCTCCAGCGCGCCATTCGATCCCCATATCATGAATCAAATAAGAAGCAACATTCTGTCTCCCTCT
>CAJJCK010000190.1 GCA_905182675.1 uncultured Cryomorphaceae bacterium
TAACTCGTCCCACATCTCTTTAAGATCATGGCACTCATGTGCAGGCTTTAAAGGTGAGCCACCAAACTTCTCGCGCCAACCACGAAGTCCATTGTAAGCGCCGACAAGTCCTGCAAACCTTCCAAAAGAGACGACCCTAGACCTTCCATTTGTCAGAAGTTCGTAGTCAATAAGTCTTATTTTTTTGTCAACGCAGGCCTTCAGTAGCGCAGCATTATAGGGCTGTAGTTTATAGGTATGTGAAAAGAAAAAATAGGTCTTCCCAGAAATTAGCTGACTAATGGGTACCTCTTTCACTCCCAACAACACATCACAATCAGATAAATCTTCCTGCAATGGAATCCCTGCATGGAGATATTCTTGATCCATAATGGCGCGTATCGGCGAGGGCTGCACTACGACTGTACAATCGTATAATGACATTAACGCTGAACAATGAGCCGGGGTTAAAGGCACTCGTCTGTCTATAGGGACTTTACCCTCTCTTAGTATTCCTATTTTCATTACCGTAAAAGTACTGAAGAAAATCGGCTCTTTTAAGAATGTTCCTATTGCACTAAAGGCTCAATTCACATTCTTTGCACGTATCTTTGCGCGCTCACTGTATTTTAGCAGTGAGTAATAACATTACCTGGGGCTGACTGGTTTTGACAGCAAGTCGAAGGTTGATGTAAGCATGCCGAGGGCTGGAGGGGCTGCTCGTTAATACACCGCTCCAATTTTTTATAACTGGCGAAGATTCTTACGCTTTGGCCGCTTAATCTGACTGTATGTCGATTTTGCTAATCCTACACTAGGTGTAGGAGCTGAACATCTCGCAGGAGCCCCCGTCTTGAGGCGACTGATTACGAGGTGTAGAAAACTCAGGACTGCTACTTGCCTTCGCTTCGCGGGCTTGTTCAAGTTAAGAAGCTAAGCCGTGATTAGGGTGCTTTTTCTCAGAGATCGGTCGAAAACCTAATAAAAAGCTAAGCATGTAGAAAGCCTCAGGCTTCCTTGTTTGGACGCGGGTTCGATTCCCGCCAGCTCCACTTGGTGATCCCCATGAAGAACAAAGTCAGCGCAAGAAATTGCGCTGGCTTTTTCATTTCTACGCATCGCAAGCTTGCTTGCTAGATGTCGTGGAAATGGAAAAGACAGACGGGCGCGAAGCGGACGGTGGCTTTGTATGAAGATGATCCACTCCATACGGCACCAGGGAAATAGCAGATGAGCCACGGATGTGGCGAGGCGAGCACTGCAGGTGCGGCATGCTGTACATTCCCGCCAGCTCCACTTGGTGATAAAACAAAATCTACTCCTAGGAGTGGATTTTGTTTTTACTCAACACTTACTAATCTAATTCTGCGTTCCTTAATAAACCGAAAATTACCTCTAAAACCAACTCCATTGTCAATGGATCTTCTGAAATACTCACGTAGCTTATTGGGAATTTCAATCTCCACCTTATCCATGTATAGGTGGGTACTGTCATTTAATTGCTGTAAAGTATAGTTAGCAAGGTCATTCTCCTCTGGTCTACGATAATATCTTAATGGATCTATATACATTTTGAATAGTACTGAATCCGCTACTTTTTCTTTAGATATTACTTTGACGAGGGCATAATCATAACGCGTTCCATCAGATAGTGGTCCGACTTTAGTTTCCGTAACATTTAAGGTATAATAGTACCCCCACTCGAAGTCAAATCCATCAATATATTCCGCTTCGGAATCAGGTGATTCAAGTACCATCCTTTTAAAATGCTCATAATTCTGGGTATACATATATGGCTGAACGGTTATCGTCTTGATTAGCACGACTTGACCCCATAAAATTGTGGGCATGTAAAATATCAGAATTAATAATCTCATTATCCTTCAAACTTACTCTTTAGTCTTTTAACGATTAAACCGAATATGTTTTGCTAAAAAAAAATCCACTTTCTCTATTTTAAAAACAGAAAAAGTGGACCATATGATTATGTGTCGATATCAATTTAAACTAACCTACCATTTCCTTTTTGCAGGACGTGCGACACGTGAATTTCCGTTGTTAGAACGAGATGAACCGCCACCTTGCTGGGGACGTTGACTTCTTCCTCTTCCACCACCACCACCACCTTGCTTGATGGGCTTTCTGTTTTCCGGATCTGACCATTCTATGGCTGCTCCTTCCGTAAAAGGGTGTTTACTTACAAGGTCAATTTCCTGAGAAATAAGTTTTTCAATATCCTTGAGATAGCCCCGCTCATCTGCGGAACAGAATGAAATAGACGAACCCGAAGCATCAGCCCTACCAGTACGCCCGATACGGTGTACATAGGTTTCTGAAACATTTGGCAATTCAAAATTAACAACGTGCTCCAAGCCAGAAATATCAATACCTCTAGCTGCTATGTCTGTTGCGATCAGGACACGAATTTCACCAGCTTTAAAGCCCTTTAATGCCTTTTGTCTGGCGTTTTGACTTTTATTACCGTGAATAGCTGCTGCAGATACACCTTCCTTTTGAAGAATACGTACCACCTTATCACAGCCATGCTTAGTACGTCCGAAAACCAATACTGCACCTTTAATTTCATTTAACAAATGAAGAAGTAATGCTGGCTTTTCTTTCTTACTTACCTGATAAACACACTGAGTAACACGTTCCGCTGTAGGCTTATCCACAGCTATTCGGACACTCTTATAATTAGGACGTAATATCTGAGAACTAAGCTCTATTATAGACTTAGGCATAGTCGCTGAGAAAAATAAACTCTGACGCTTAGCCGGTATAATTCTTAATAGTTTTCTAATGTCATGGATGAATCCCATGTCTAGCATCTGATCAGCCTCATCTAAAACAAAGTGACTAATATTGCCTAGATCAGCATGCCCTTGGTTTTCTAAGTCTAAAAGGCGACCTGGTGTCGCAACAAGGATGTCTACTCCTCTTCTTAATTGGTCGACCTGAGGTCCTTGACCAACGCCACCAAAAATAACTGTCGTTCTTAAGCCAGTATTTTTACTGTAACGCTTTGCATTTTCTCCAACTTGCAGAGCAAGTTCTCGAGTTGGCGCGACCACCAATGCTTTTACCTGTCGACGATTGCTCTTTGGCTGAGACAACAAGTGCTGTATTATAGGTATAACGAATGCAGCAGTTTTACCGGTACCCGTCTGTGCGGTACCTAGTAAATCTGATCCTTCAAGTAAAACGGGGATACTCTGCGCTTGAATAGGGGTTGGGGTTGTGTAACCTTGTTCCTTCAAGGCAGATAGAATTTGCGGGTCGAGCCCAAGCGCATCAAATGCCATAGAGTGATTTTAACGGTCCTCGGGGTTGTGAGAACAGGCCGCAAGTTACGGCTAAAATAAACGCCAGTTTCTAGAACATCAACTAAGCATTGTATATTAGGGGTAGTTAACCATCACTTGAATGAACAAAACTTGGAACTGGTCATTGACCGTGGCTCTAGCCGGCTTTTTATTTGGATTTGACACAGTTGTTATCAGTGGTGCAAACGCCCCTATTAAAGAGCTCTGGGAGACCTCTGCCTGGTTCCATGGAGTGTTCATCATGTCTATGGCCCTTTGGGGAACAGTTTTAGGCTCATTAGCAGGGGGAATACCAACAAAACTAATAGGACGAAAGAATACTTTAATTTGGGTGGGGATACTATACCTCATATCCGCTGTCGGGTCAGGCATTGCACAAGATCCCTATAGCTTTAGTTTTTTTAGGTTTCTTGGAGGGATAGGTGTGGGGGCATCAACTGTAGCAGCTCCGGCCTACATATCTGAAATATCCTCTGCACATTCTCGAGGCAAACTAGTGGCCCTTTACCAGTTCAACATCGTTTTCGGAATTCTACTTGCCTTCATTTCAAACTACTTATTAAGCGGAGTAGGAGGTGCAAATGACTGGCGCTTTATGCTGGGTATTGAGGCTATACCCGCCGCACTTTATTGTGTGTTGATATTTGGCGTCCCAAAAAGTCCCCGATGGCTTGTGATAGAGAAAAATGATGAAACTTCTGCACTCACTACTCTTC
>CAJJCK010000191.1 GCA_905182675.1 uncultured Cryomorphaceae bacterium
GTACCTGCCCAACCAGCAGCGCGCTGATCTACGATGTAAATATTGTTAGATCCTTCTTCCAGTACAATAGACCAATAAGTCCAGTGACTTCCTGAGGTTCCAGTAGCGCTATAAGAGGCGAAATGCACCCATTCTTGACGGTTAGGAGAAGTTCCAAATGTTTTACGAGCAACCTGATCATTTGCACCACTACCATTGATACCTAAAATGCAAATAGATGAATCAGGTACAGTGCTGCTCGCTATCGATGCAGCAGCTCCAGAACTGTGGTTTGCCGGAGATGTAGCCTGAGAAAATGTTAGAATACCTGTATTTGAAACACGGTACGTAGTAGCCGTATTACCGTTAAATAAAAAGGTAAATGGAATGGTTTGCGCCGTGGAATAAGTTCCTGCTGTTTGCGCAGCGGCAACAATAGAAGTCCAACCTGAGGCTATGCCACCACCCACAGGGTACTCAGTGTCTTCTGTATTTACATTATTTGGATTGCCACCAGCAGCTGCTGTATGGTAATACTGACCGAAGGCAGAGCCTGTGCTTAGGGCAATTATACCCAGAGAGAGTAAAAGTTTTTTCATTGAGATATATTTTGAGCGATGAAGTTATGAGAAATAGTGTAAATATGAAGAGCTATGCTGCCTATATTTGTAAAAATCACAAAAATCATAGCAAATGACACCTACTTCACAATCTTCGATGCAATTAGAAGAGCGCTATGGCGCTCACAACTACCACCCGTTACCTGTGGTCTTAGAAAAAGGTGAAGGCGTATATGTTTGGGACGTTGAAGGCAGACAATATTATGATTTCTTATCTGCATATAGTGCTGTAAACCAGGGTCATTGTCATCCGAAAATTGTAGGTGCGATGATCGCACAAGCCCAGCAGTTGACCTTAACATCCAGAGCTTTTTACAATAGCAAATTAGGAGCTTATGAGAAATATATGAGTGAGACTTTTGGTTTTGAAAAGACTCTTCCCATGAATACAGGCGCTGAAGCGGTAGAAACAGCTATAAAGCTTGCCCGTAAATGGGGATACGAGAAAACAGGTGTTCCTCAAAATAACGGTGTAATAGTAGTTTGCGAGGGTAACTTCCATGGCCGCACGACCACCATTATTTCATTCTCTGATGACGCCGATGCTCGAGATAATTTCGGACCCTATACTTCTGGGTTTATTAGCATTCCCTACAATGATATTGAGGCATTGAATTTTGCTTTATTGAATGAGAACGTAGTAGGCTTTTTAGTTGAACCTATACAGGGTGAAGCGGGTGTAAACACGCCAGATGACAACTATATTTCTCGAGCAGCGGCACTTTGTAAGGAGCGTAATGTACTTTTTATTGCTGATGAAGTACAAACGGGCATAGCCCGTACAGGATCTATGTTAGCCGTTTGTGGAGATTGTAGTTGCGGGAACACTTGTGAACGTCAGTCTACCTATGCAAAGCCTGATGTGCTAATTCTTGGTAAGGCTCTTTCTGGAGGAGTTTATCCTGTGAGCGCTGTCTTAGCAGACGACGTTGTAATGGATGTGATAAAGCCCGGCCAGCATGGATCAACCTTTGGGGGTAACCCTATTGCTGCGGAAGTTGCGATGGCCGCTTTAGAAGTTGTAAAAGATGAAGGTTTAGCACCACATGCAAGAGCCTTAGGAAATTACTTCCGGGAGGAAATGACTAACATCATTAATGAAACTGACCTCATTACTAAGGTTCGAGGAAAGGGACTTCTAAACGCAATCATCATTAATGACACTCCAGATAGTTCTACTGCTTGGGACATCTGCATGGCATTGAAAAATAATGGACTTTTAGCGAAACCCACTCATGGGAATATTATCCGATTTGCTCCACCTTTAGTGATGACTTTGGAACAAATGACGGAATGTGTTGCCATCATTCGCAAAACATTGCTTGACTTTAAAAAGTAAAGATGTCACTCAAAGGTATTTTCTTTCCTCACGATCACCGCAAAGACCACCATAAGTCTTTAGATGGTTTGAGAGGTTGGGCTGTTCTCTTGGTACTTTTTGGTCATGCCGCAAATCAAGGACTAGCACCGTGGATGACCGACGGTTTTTTAACGCGAGGTAAACTTGGTGTGTATTTGTTCTTTCTCATTTCTGCCTACCTACTAGATAAACAAATAATATCCGTTTGGATGCAGGGTAGAAGTAACCTAGGCTACTGGCGCTATTATCTGTTGCGTAGGGTACTTAGGATATTCCCTCCATTTATAGCGGCCTTGTTCGTGTTTAGATTAGCTAACGAAATAGGTTTAAAAGTTGTGATACAGGATCTTAATGAGATATGGGAGCATGTAACTTTACGAAGGGGCGATCATATCTTCTGGTCTATTCCAACGGAGTTTAAGTATTACCTATTTAGCCCAGTGCTTATTTTTGTTTTTGCAAGGTTCTTTAAATGGAATAAAACAGCAGTTTATACCACTTTAATCTCTGGTATACTGGCGACCGTAATATGTAATATTCAGTTTGACTTACCCAGATTCAGTACGTTGAGGTATTTATCGGTCTTCTTAATAGGAACTGGACTAGCTTTTTTAGAGACCCAGTCCCCAAAGGGATTTAAACAAATTCTGTCTCATTCAATGTCGAAATTCATTGCGCCAGCAGCACTTGTTCTTCTTGTCTTCTGGGGCCAATTAGCGACTAACTTTACCCATCCTTCAGTCTACCTACCCGCTGCCATACTCTGGGGACTTCTTTTGTTGGCATCCAAAAGAGAAGGATGGTGGAGTGCCTTTTTATCCTGGACCCCTTTTCGTTTCATAGGTACCATATCATATTCTCTTTACCTCTTGCACATACCTGTTTTGATGTGGGTAAAGACATTAGATATTCAGCCACTAGCACAATTTATTTGCTTTATAGTCCTCTCTATCGTTGTTGCAGTTCTATCTCATTTGTGTATTGAACGACCAGCACTGAAGCTGGTCACAAAGAATCTTTAAACCCATCTTAATTTTGAATATTCCCGAACTAACAGATGCGTTAAATAAGGCCGTTGCAATAGGCATGAGCTATGAACAGTACAGTGAATTAAACAAGACTTACGCGAAAGAAGGTAAAACCTCTGGCGATCAAAAGGAATCTTATGTAGGCTATACAAAGCTGGGTGCAGCGCGTCTGAGAAGATGGGAGAAGCTATATCAACCGGAGCAAGGGTATTTAGATGAGTTAACATCCCTCGTAATTCCTGGGGAACAGTGGCTTGTATTTAGCGAGACCTGGT
>CAJJCK010000192.1 GCA_905182675.1 uncultured Cryomorphaceae bacterium
TCAATACTTTAGGTTGTTCCACTCAGATTTCCGGAAGGATAGAACATTATATATCAAGAAAAGCAATGGATATTTCTGGCATGGGCCAGGAAACCGTACAGTTGTTTGTTCGTGAAGGATTGGTAAATCATCCAGCAGACTTATACCAACTTGATTATGAAGATCTCATCAACCTTGATGGATTTAAAGAAAAGAGTGTTTTAAATATACTAGCGGGTATTGCTGCATCTACTAAGGTCCCTTTTGATAGAGTTTTATTTGCCTTAGGTATAAGACATGTCGGAGCTACGGTGGCAAAAAAGCTGGCTAGGCACTTCAGGAGTATAGAGGCCCTGTCCTTAGCGAGTTTGGAGGAGATTTCAGACGTAGATACTATTGGTGGTGTCATTGCCGCCCAAGTAATAGATTTTTTCGAGGATTCGGAGAACTGTCTTATGATTGACCAACTTCAGCTTTCTGGGGTCACTTTTGACTTGGGAATAGATGAGCCATTGGCTATAAATAGTGTAATAACGGGATCTAAAATCGTGGTTTCTGGTGTTTTTAGTCGCTTCTCTAGAAATGAAATCAAGGATATTATTGAGAAACACGGCGGGACGAGCGTCAGTAGTATTAGTGGTAAAACAACTTATGTTGTTGCCGGTGAAGGCATGGGGCCTTCTAAGTTAGAAAAGGCAACCATCTTAGGGGTGCCTATTTTATCTGAACAAGCGTTTTTAGAATTAATAGGCGTATGAGATTTATAAAGGATTATTACAGGCAGCGAGGTCTACGTTCAATGCAATTGAGTACAAAGCGTCCAGTAACAGCACAACCCTTTGTGACCTTGTTATGCGATAATGACCTTCAATTTGAACTTCTGAAAGAATCTTTCACCAAGTTACAAGGCGTTTATACAAAGAATGAAGTAAGGCTTAAGGATAATGCAGTTAATAGTGCAGTGATGTTTACAAATGACTTCAGTTGGAAAGGAGTTCCCATCATGCCTCTTCCAGAGGTATCAGTGTCCAATCATATTGTAATCAACGTTTCGAGCAGCACCGAGTTAGCCTGGTATTGGTATGCCAGATCTTACGAGTTTAGAATTGATATGATGGGGGTTTACCCGGATGCTGACCTATCGATTGTTGGAGAAAACGCACTAAAGGAGAAAATCGAAACTATGAGATCGTATTTAAATAAAATGAGCCATGAATGATATGCTATTAAAAGGAGTAGGGGTTGCTTTAGTCACTCCGTTTGAATCTAATGGATCGATAGATTTTATTGGTTTTGAAAGACTCCTTGAACACTGTATTTCTGGAGGAGTAGATTACTTTGTGGTCAACGGGACCACCGCAGAGAATCCCTCACTCTCAGAGGTAGAAAAGTATCAAGCCTTAGATTTTGTTTTAGAATGGAATGCAGGGCGTTTACCTGTTGTTTTCGGAATAGGCGGTAATAACACATCGGCTGTCTGTCGTGAATTAACAAACTTTTCCAGGAATGGAGTAAGTGCAATATTAAGCGCAAGCCCTTACTATAATAAACCTTCACAAGAAGGTATATACCAGCACTATGCTACTCTCGCCGCAGCCAGTTCACTGCCCATGATTCTGTACAACGTACCAGGACGAACAAGCTCTAATATGCAGGCTTCAACCACACTAAGATTAGCAAATGATTTCAATAATATCATAGGAATCAAGGAAGCTAGTGGTGATTTGGATCAGATTACCACCTTGATATTGGACAGACCGCAAGGCTTTAGTATAATCTCAGGTGACGATAATTTAACTTTTGCCATGTTAGGACTTGGTGCAGAAGGGGTGATTTCTGTGAGTGGACAGGGTGTTCCTGAAATCTTCTGTAAGATGTATGATGAATTTGTTTTAGGTAATTTCCAGGCGTCAAAAGCCGCACATTTAGCTTTATTCAAACTGACAAATTTGCTATTCGCAGAGGGTAATCCAGCCGGGGTTAAATCACTACTTAGTCACAGAGGCGTTTGTGGACCTACAGTCCGTTTACCACTTGTCAATGCAACTAAAGAATTAGACCACAATATAAAAACGGCACTCATTAAGCTTGATCTTTAACGCAATGAAATGGATTTACATAACGTACTTGACGGTATGTAAGGAATTCTAAACACGAGCCAATTGAATGTTCTATACGCCTTTCAGGGAACGGGAAATGGTCATGTAGCTAGAGCGCGTGATTTAGTGCCTAAGTTCGCAAGGCAAGCCAACGTTGATGTTTTAGTAGCTGGTACTCAAAGTGATTTAGACTTGGGTTTTCCTATCAAATACCAAAGGTATGGATTGGCCATGGTGTACAACTCTTCAGGGGCCGTCAGTTATTGGAAAAGTCTATTACGCAATAAGCCCTTACGGTTTCTTTGGGATATCATTCATCTTCCAGTTGACAAGTATGATCTTATCGTGATAGACTTCGAAAGCATTTGTTCCTACGCTTGTATGTTAAGAAATGTACCGTCGATTGAGTTAAGTCATCAGGCAGCATACTTGTCCAAAAACACCCCAAGACCTAGCGTGAAGTCTTTACATTGGGAATTCGTGCTAAAGTATTTGTCACCATCAACGTATAAACTTGGTTTTCATTTTGCACCTTATGATTCCTATATTCTTCCTCCAATTATCCGAAAGGACCTTAGAGACGTTGAAGTAAGTAGTGGTCATCACTATACCGTCTACCTGCCATCTTTCAAGCCATCAATACTTTTAGAATTTCTAAGTCAATTTCCAAAGGAAACATTTCATGTTTTTACTCGGGAAAAGTCAAACCTAATGACAAACAACGCAACCGTTTTTAAGATAGATGTGATTCATTACGCGGAAAGTTTTAAATCGTGTAAGGGACTTATATGCGGTGCAGGATTCGAAGCGCCATCAGAAGCTGTTCATCTGGGAAAGAAACTTATGGTATGTCCGGTAAGAGGGCAATACGAACAGGAGTCAAATGCGATCGCCATAGCTCAGTTGGGAGTCCCAGTATTTCTAGGCTTAAATGAAGATTCTATTGAATTATGGCAAGAATTTTTCAATTCACCTTCACCCAAACCTAGGCCATATCCGGACTACGCTAGTGCCCTTATAGGGTGTATTTTGAATAATGTTAAAGAAGGCAGGCATTATGATGATATTTCCTCTCTGCAAGTTTGGTAAATACATTACCTTTGTCCGTTCAATGATGATAAAAAAGTTAGGAATATATATAGCTACAGCCGTAATGCTGATCAGCTGCGGAGAGTATCAAGAAGTACTCAAGAGTAAGGACTTAGACTATAAGTTCCAAAAAGCTGTGGAATATTATGACGCAGCGGAGTACAACAAAGCGTACCCGATTTTTGATGAATTGATCGCCTTATATAGAGGAACACACAAAGCGCAAGAAGTATATTTTTACTATGCACATACTTTGTATATGCAAAAAGACTACATCTTAGCTGGTTATCATTTTAAAAATTTCTACAAGACTTTTCCGTCGCACGCTCAAGCAGATGAGGCTGCATATCTTACTGCGTATTGTTATTATTTAGAGGCGCCTTCGCATAGTCTTGATCAAGCATACACCTTCAAAGCTATTAATGAGCTACAGCTATTCATTAATACTCACCCTACGTCAGAACAGATTGATCTTTGTAACGAGCACATGGAAGAGCTGAGAAGTAGGTTAGAAACTAAGAGTTACGAAATAGCCAAACAGTACTACAAAACAAGACAGTACAAAGCGGCTATGACCGCACTAACGACTACATTAAGTGAATTTCCAGATACGCCTTATCGTGAAGAAGCAATGTATTTGAAAGCGAAGGCAGCTTATAAATTAGCTGAAAACAGTGTTTTAGCACTTCAAGACGATAGATTTATTGAAGCGCGAACAGCTACGAACGACTTAGAGGCCATTTTTCCTGAAAGTGGCTACCTCAAAGAATTACTTAAATTGAATAAATAAATTATCCTTAAGCATATGGATTACAAGAAGATGCAAGCTGATAAGACCACGGTCACTCATGACGTGAATAAGATTGACGCAGCAACTAACAACATCTATGAAGCATTGACCATCATCGCAAAACGCGCTGAACAAATCAATGACGACACTCGTGAAGAGCTACATGCAAAACTTCAAGAATTTGCTTCTTCTACAGAATCTCTAGAAGAGATTTTTGAGAACAAGGAGCAAATTGAAGTGAGCAGGTTCTATGAAAGTTTACCTAAACCCACGGCACTAGCGCTTCAGGAATGGCTGGAAAGTCGTATTTATTTCCGTAGAGAAGAGCTAGAGAAAGAGGGCAAATAACCTAAGGTTATGAGTATTCTTAAAAATCGCAAAATATTGCTAGGTGTTTCCGGTAGTATAGCTGCTTTTAAAAGTGCTCACATAGTCCGAGAATTCATTAAAAGGGGTGCCGAGGTCCAAGTAGTTATCACTGATGCTGCCAAGGATTTTGTCACCCCTTTGACGCTTTCAACACTAAGTAATAGACCTGTTTATAGTAGTTTTATTGAAGATGATCAAAAGGCTTATGGTGTTTGGAATAACCATGTAGAAATGGGACTATGGGCGGATCTAATGATTATTGCACCCGCTTCTTCCAATACCTTATCTAAAATGGCTACGGGTGCATGCGACAATCTTTTGTCGGCGGTTTACATGAGCGCTAAATGTCCTGTTTTTGTTGCTCCAGCAATGGACTTAGATATGTTTAAGAATGGTGCAACAACGAGCAACCTCGAAGAACTTTCAAAGAGAGGTATAGAGATTATTGATGCTGAATTTGGTGAACTGGCATCCGGTTTAGTCGGAAAAGGCAGAATGGCTGAACCAGAACATATTTTTGCTGCTGTAGAAAAGTATTGCTTAGAGTCGAGTCCATTGTACGGTAAAAAAGTCTTGATAAATGCAGGACCAACGCATGAGCACT
>CAJJCK010000193.1 GCA_905182675.1 uncultured Cryomorphaceae bacterium
TTTAGCTCTAATTTTTTCTCGTCCATCAACATATTGATGCAGAAGTATTTTTCGGAATTCAATAAAAACAGCTTTTTAAAGCCAATTAAAAATAGCTTTGCCAACCATACCCGACCGGTCTTCGTAATAATGAAAAAGTCCAAGTCATCTGAGGAGTCTTGCATACCCATATTTGAAAGTGAACCAGACAGATACACCCCTCGAACATAGGGAAAGGACTGAATAAATTTCCCTACTCTTCGAGCTGTTTTCATTCGACCTAAGTTCAGCTTTTTACAGTCTTTTCTCAGCTGAATATGATCAGGGTGTAACGCATATAAACCTTCAGAATAAAACACAATAGTTGAATCCAAAAGGGGCTTAATGGCATTTTCTAAATCAACCAAAGAAGTTTTTACTCTCAAAAAAATGTGGAGCTCCTCTATATATAGGGCATGCTTGAAGAATTCGAAATAACGCAATGTTCTTTCTATCTCCTGTTCCATCGAAAATGAAGAATTTGCTGTTCGGCTCATGGGACAATTCATCTAGGGACGCTAAGTTACAACAGAGCTAATGGATAATTCAGAATGTGACGTAGTATGATGTTCTCAGGGATTTCACGCCTAAGCGTGAATCAATTATATTAGCCTATGGCCAAATTTACTGATAACAATAATGATCAGATAATTGACCAAAAACCAATACTTCTTATGAAAAATCATCGTTTCATTTTATTCGCCTTTTGCTTGTTGATGCTAGTCAATGTGTCCACAGCGCAAAACGATTCATTACGAAGGGTATGGGAAAATATTGAGAATGCAGATTCCACACGAATATCAGCATTGGAGCAATATCATGACATCTATAAACGTCTTTTACCTGATTCTGCTTTAGCTAGTCTTAATATATACTTGAAACTTGTCGAGGAAAAGGATATGACTTATAAAGTCACTGGAGCTTATGTCAACATGGCTAATATCTATAGAGATAAGGGCATGTATGAAGAATCGATAGACTTTTATAAGCGTGCTTCTGCTGTTTCTGATTCATCTGGCGATAAAATTGTTACGGGTATAATAATCGCCAACCGTGGGAATGTCTATTTAGACCAACTTGACTATATCAATGCTTTTAATTCCTATACTGAAGCGCTTCTAATTTTTGAGTCAAATGATAAGTTAGAATATGCAGGATCTATGCTGAATGCCATAGCTAATATTTACATTAAGATTGAAAATCATGACTTGGCGGAAGTATACCTTAAAAAGGCATTGATTATTTACGAATCCTTGGGGATATTAAATAACGTCAGCATAGCTATGAAGATGAATTTGGGTGTCATCGAATATGAGCGTAAACATCCTTGGGAAGCATTGGAAATCTTTCAAAACGCTCTTAAAATGATTGAGTTGGACGGCGATAATGTGCTAAGATCAGGCTGTTACTACCAATTGTCAAGAATTCATTTATCACTTGGTCAAACTGAAAAGGCGAAAGAGTTTGCCCTGAAAAACTTATCGCTTCAAAAAATTATAGGTAATACAAAACTCCTCAATCACGCTAAGCTTGTTACAGCGTTAATTACAGGTACAAAAGATCCTCACGCTGGAGCCGATAGTGTTTATGCCCTTTTGACCAATAATTCATCAGATTTGGACGATAAAATGAGAAAAGAGATTTATGAATGCTTAGTTCGTTACCATAAAAATGAAAATGAATGGGAGTTGGCTTTCCAAATGCATGAAAAGCTCAAGTCTACGATGGATAAAATACAGGCTAAGAAAGGTTCGAATGCCTTACTAAGAGAAGTAATGCAATATGAGCTTGAAATTGAGCAGGAGAAAAAAAATTCAGCACTAAAATTATACAATCTAAAGCGTGACTATACAGTATATTCATTTCTTTTGGTGGTCTTACTTATACTAATACGCATAGTGTTGGTCATTAAAAATAGATATATTAAACGAAGGAATGAACTCTTAGATGAGATTGACAAACTGAAGTCTTCCAGCACAGGTGACCCTTTATGGAACATTAAAGAATACGAATTATCACGAATCAAGATAGAGAGTAGTTTAACGAGAAAACTGAATGACACAGATTGGAATATCTTACAGATACTTCAGAAAGATCCAGTAATTTCCAATTCCAAAATTTCTGAACGTGCTTTTTTAAGTATTGATGGTGTAGGTTCATCCCTGAGAAGAATGTACGATTATTTTGAGGTGAAAGAGTCAAAATATAAGAAGATATCGTTGGTTATGGAAGCTGTTAAGTATTCAAAATCTTAGTATTTCATCTTTGAGCGTGAAGACCTAAGTATTCATTAGATCTATATTGCGAGTGCTTGGAATAATAAAAAACAAGCACCTTTTCACACTATCAGTCTTAATTGCTGCGAAAGATATGGAACGTCCCTTCAGCCAAATCCCACGACCTACGTTAAGTGAAATGCCCAGTAAGGTAAGAGATCGTATTTCACGATTGCAACCGTTCCAATACCAGTTCAAATCAAATCAACAAAACCTGAATGATATGGAACGCATACCTGCTTATATGAATCAAGATTTAGAAGTTGATTTACCAACGAAAAGTAACGAGCAGCCCTCGAGCTTAAGATTTATGCAGAGGGTAACAATTTCTAGAATCAGAAATTTCCTTTATCGCAAATGAATATTCTACGTTTAATTCCTAACTCATTCATCATTATAGCGGCTTTACTGTTGGTTGCTCTGAACGAGTTTACAGACATTGATTTACCACCTGTATATAGCTACATCTTCGTTATAGGGTCAATGCTAACGGGTGTTTGGCTTAGTAAATCACTTAACAGGAAACAGCGAGGGCGTTATCGTAAGCGGTAATATTCGATACTTGGATTTTAATCCCTTTAAATCGGTCAGTTCTTTCGTGTCACTGTGTCCCATAATATCTTCTAACTTTAGTGAACAGGCTGTTTTTTCAAAGACATGGAATTCTCGCTATTAAGTAATCACATAATTGACAAGTTCTTACCCATCAAGAATTAGTCTAAATCTTCCTATTAGTTCAAGAGAAGTCTCATTCTGAGATAGTCTCCAATTCTACGATAACTTCATTTCTTCGAAATAAGAACTCATAAGGAGGATTATAGCCCAAGACGGAGAACCTACCAGTGTGCTTAATGTCATTTTCCTTTAGCATCTCCTCTAGGGCTAACCTGTAGAGCGCTATTTTTTCATTACTCGCCCATCCACCGAATGTAACAGCAGCGATCATCCGTTCTGGCATTTCAATAAATTCAATATTTGAATTTTGAGGCTTAGGCAAGTTATCTATCGTATACTTTTTAGGAACTAAAAACATCATGGTTGTCTCAGCTTCTAAAGACATGGCCACGGGAGACGTCATGGAAATTTGTTCTTTATCCTCATTCTTACCGAAGATATAGCCCCCTAAGGCAGAGAAGCCCTTACTTGATGCTTGTTTGTAGTCATCCGTATCCAATTCAATAGACGTAAATAAACTCGCCTCATACTTCCTGATTTCAAAGCCTGGGTAAGCAGTTATGACTTCATATTTATAGCCCTCGATCTTATGACTGCTTTGATACAAATAGATTTGGCTCCCTAAAAAGAGCACTATAACCACACTTAAAATCACTAATAATATCTTCATAAATTCAAGGATTTGGCTCCACGCCTTAGTTTAATAAAAGTAATAGATAATTCGTTCCTTATTATGAAACAGGTATTGAGGTTGTACTTTTATGGTTGGAAATTACGTCTTAATTAAGCCCTTGTCCCAAATTTCAGCAAATTCATGAATCCAACAGAAAGGTTAGATATATATACACCCTTAAAAAAATATTTTGGGTACGATACTTTTCGCCCACTCCAAGAAAATATTATTCGCACCGTTCTCGAGAAGAGGGACACCTTAGTCATCATGCCTACTGGTGGAGGTAAATCACTTTGCTTTCAGATACCTGCATTAATCTTTGACGGACTCACGCTTGTCATTTCGCCGCTCATCGCACTGATGAAGGACCAAGTAGATGGACTCAACGCAAATGGGGTTCCAGCGAATTTCTTTAATAGTTCTCAAGATTCAAACACTCAGCAATCCATCCTTGAACAAGTAGCCCTAAAAACGCTAAAATTGCTATATGTTGCCCCCGAAAGCCTATCCTTTCTTAGTCCGATTTTAAACGACAAATGTATTTCGTGCATCGCAGTTGATGAGGCCCATTGTATTTCAAGCTGGGGCCATGATTTTAGGCCTTCCTATCAACAACTTGGTTTTTTGAAAGAGATCCTTCCAAATACGCCAATAATAGCCCTGACAGCGACTGCAGATAAAGCTACACGTCAGGATATCGTGGCTCAACTTAACGTTCCTGACGCAGATCAATTCATTTCTTCTTTTGACCGCGCAAACATTCGTCTCGATGTTCAAGTAGGACTTGATCGAATGAAAAAAATCGCTGATTTCGTAAAGCGTAACTCCAACGAATCGGGAATAATTTACTGCCTTAGTCGTAAGACTACTGAGCAAGTAGCGAGCAAGCTAAAGAGTCTTGGACATAGTGCTGAAGCCTACCATGCGGGACTAGACTTTAACGAGCGGAGTACCGTTCAAGATGACTTTATTTCCGATAGAATTAAGATCGTATGTGCCACTGTAGCCTTCGGAATGGGCATTGACAAATCCAATGTGCGCTATGTGATTCACTACAACATGCCGAAAAACATCGAAGGATACTACCAAGAGATCGGGCGTAGTGGACGCGATGGACTTGAGGCAAAGGCCATACTATTTCATAGCTATGCTGACGTTATTCAACTGCGAAAGTTCGCTTCGGGTGCCGTAAACGAAAAGGTTCAAATCGCAAAACTTGAGCGAATGCAGCAATTTTCAGAAGCCAGCTCTTGCCGGAGAAAAATTCTCCTAAGTTATTTTGGAGAGATGCTAGATGAGAATTGCGGAAACTGTGATATCTGCAGAAACCCACCACAGTTTGTGGACGGGACAATCATTGCTCAAAAAGCCCTATCCACGATATATCGGGCAAACCAGAAAGAGGCGATAGGTGGAATCATTGACGTGCTACGCGGTGCGCAAAACGCGCATGTATTAGACCAGGGACTAAATACGTTAGCGACCTATGGGATTGGCCGAGATTTATCCTGGGCACACTGGCAGCAATATATCATTCAGCTGATCAACCAAGGATTTGCTGAGGTAGCGTTTCATAAAAACAATGCACTTGAATTAACCCCACTATCTAACGATGTACTCTTTAATGGTCGTCAGGTCAAGCTTACACTACCAGTCGATCGAACATTCGTGGCAAAAAAGACCAAGGACAGTAAACGCAAAGCCAAGGATAAATCCAATCGTGTTGGACTCTTTGAGCATTTACGTAAACACCGCGCGTTAATTGCCGCAGAAAAAAGTATTGCTGCCTACCTCATTTTCAATGATGTTTCTCTGAAGGAAATGGAAAAACATATGCCGCGCACTGCACAAGACATGCTGAGTATCTCAGGGGTAGGTGCTCACAAGATGGATAACTACGGTCAGTCTTTCCTCACAGAAATTAACGCTTACATAAATCAAAGTAAGCGGGGAGAAAATGATACTTTTTCAAGTAGCTATAATCTCTATAAGGAAGGCCTAAGTGTTGCAGAAATTGCTGAAAAAAGAGAACTTCAGCCCACCACTATCATATCACATCTTTGTAAAAAATATCTTGAAGGAAAGCCCGTTGATCTCCATCAATTTGTCTCAGTTGAGGAAATTAATCAAGTAAAAAGAGCCAAGGAGATTTTGGAAAATCCAGCCGAAATCAAAAAATACTTTGTGTTCTTAGAGGAGTCTATAGACTATGGAAAGATCCGTATTGCTCTGACAATCCTAGAAAAAGGCCAGATGACTACTCCTTAACTGATATCAATATTAAAAATCGAAAAGCCCATTTCCGTTTTACCTGATAGTCAATACACTTAGTTTTTCTTAAAATGCGAATAAGTTCTGTTTTCGTAAAAGCTCTTCTAATAGCAACTATCTAGTTAGATGACGTATCTTCAAGGGAATACACTCAAAATCCTGACGCCAGATCTTATACGACAGATTATATGAAATCATCTAAAAAAGATAAAATGAACGAAAACATAAATATTGCTGTCTTGATTGATGGTGACAACATACCATCTGCGAATGTCAAGGAGATGATGGAAGAGATTGCGAAATATGGCAACCCAACGTTGAAAAGAATATATGGAGATTGGACAAGACCTGGATTGAACAAATGGAAGAATCTATTATTGGAAAATGCCATAACACCCATACAGCAATATGGATATACAACGGGCAAAAATGCAACTGATTCTGCAATGATTATTGACGCCATGGACATACTCTACAGTGATAAAGTAGATGGCTTTTGCCTTGTTTCTAGTGATAGTGATTTTACTAAATTGGCTACAAGATTGAGAGAGGCAGGGATGTTGGTAATCGGAATTGGAGAGAAGAAAACACCAAATCCATTCATCGTTGCATGTGATAAGTTTATTTACATTGAGATTCTCAAGAAACTATCCGAAGATAAAACTGATACAAAAGAGTCTATTGAAACTTCCGTCGATAAAATCACCAACAAAGAGATCAATTTGATTTCCTCTTCCATTAATGATTTATCAGACGAGGAAGGTTGGGCATTTCTCGGAGACGTTGGAAGTTTGATTCAAAAAAAACGACGCAATTTTGACTCCAGGAATTATGGATTTGAAAAGCTCACACCTATGATTAAATCAACTGGCGTGTTCGAAATTGAACAACGCGAAAACTCAAAAAGCAGACATAAATTAATCTTTGTAAAGAATAAAGAAAAGCATATTACAAAGGATAAAAAATCATAATTATCACAGACTATCCGTGCTTTTCTCTTCTGCATAAAAAAAGCCCTGATGCTGCGCATCAAGGCTTTTTCTTGTAGAGATTCTGGATATAAAATCGAATCGGAATCGTTCAAACTAAGTCACATTAGTGGGACTCAACCTTATAAAGGGGTGCCTTAAAAACATTAGCAACTACCTTTTAGTCATAGTCGCAAGTGGTTTTTAGTGTAATTCCTTCAATAAAGTTTCGGCCGCTAGTTTCCCTAATTCATTAGACGCTAATGGACTTGCACCTGTTATAAGTTTTCTATCTATCGTTACTGTTTTATCAGATTCCGTATTTACAATTGTGGCGCCTAAGTCTTTCAATTTTTCACTCCACCCTTGCGTCATGTGCCCCGGTAAATAACCTACCATAGGTGTCATTTCATCCACAGCGTCAGGAAAAACAGCCATTCCATATCCTTCATAAAGAAATTTTTGACCATCTAATGTCGTAGACAACAATGCTGCTGGCCCGTGACAAAGTGTGATTGTAAATAAGTCGCTTTCGTGTGCCCAATTCAAGGTCTTTGCAACATTACTATCTTTTGGAAGATCAATCGTTGCGCCATGTCCACCAGGTATAAATACAGCCGCATAAGAACTATCATTTGCAAATGAATTGGTGATGAAATCAGTCAATTTTTTTGGTTGCTCAAAATTCGTTTTATACTCATTATAAATAGCTTTCACATTCTTGTCCTCATTAGGGAAAGCCCACATTTCGAATACAACAGGTTTACCTGTAGGAGTTACAATTTCAAAATCGAACCCTGCATTTTTAAGATGCAGCATTGGCACAAGTGCTTCTACTGGGTGGTTTCCTGTAGAAAACATTTTACCATTTTTCATCTGTAAATTTTTGTGTTCCGTGAAAATCACCAACACCTTAGATCTCTCTCCTTCGTATTTAGTGTATTGAATGTCTTCAAAATCTGTTACGGAAACAGTTCCTAAATTCAATGCTAAACTTGACGGGCTATACGAGCCGTCTTCTTCTAGTGTAGGCTTTGTGATAAAGTAGATTACAACCAATGCAAGCGCAATAAAACTTACTAACCCAATTAATACTTTTTTAATCATGATTTGAATTTGTTATTTGAATAAAATTTAACTGACTTTGACTACAATTTTTCCTTTTGCTCTGCCTGTTGCGAGGTGTGTGAACGCCTCAACACTTTCGGAAAAAGGATACACTTTATCAATAATTGGTTTGATTTTTTCATCCTCAATCAATGATTTGATTTCATTTAAATGCGCGCCATTAGGGTGCATTAAAATGAACTTATAATCAGCTTTCCTATCACTACTCGCTTTGGCTAATGCCTCGGGTAATTTATAGTCTGACATCCCTAACATTTTAGCACTAGCCTCATCCAAAGGACCTACAACGCTAATTACTATTCCTCCTTGTTTTACAACTTCAAAAGATTCAAGAGAATAGTTTTGGCCAAGTGTATCAAACACTATATCCACGTCTTTGGCTATACTCATATAGTCTTCCGTTTTGTAGTCGATTACTCTGTCTGCGCCAAGCGCTTTCACCCATGCCAAATTGGTTGTGCTTGTGGTGGTATATACAAAAGCGCCTTGTGCTTTGGCATATT
This sequence comes from uncultured Cryomorphaceae bacterium, assembly GCA_905182675.1. Lineage (GTDB taxonomy): Bacteria > Bacteroidota > Bacteroidia > Flavobacteriales > Schleiferiaceae > UBA10364. Next base: position 8,513 of record CAJJCK010000193.1, read on the forward strand.
GAATTGCCAAACTACCTACACCTCCAGAACCTGCGTGTATCAGGACTCTATCATCTTTCTTAATACCAGCAGCTTCTAAAGATTGGAAAGCTGTTAATCCTGCTAAGGGAATACTTGCTGCTTCTTCAAAAGAAATATTTCCTGGCTTTTTTGAAACCGCTGCACTATCAACAGCAACGTATTCTGCCAATGTACCCATTTGTTCTTGGGGAACTCTTGAATACACCAAATCACCAATTTCAAAATTGCTTACTCCATCTCCTTTTTCTAAAACAATTCCACTTACATCATAAGCAGAAGTGCTTGGCAATGGTATTGGAAGCATTCCTTGCAGGTTTCCAAGGATGATACTTTTGTCTATTGGATTAATCGCAGCAGCTTTTACCTCAATAAGTACGTCGTTTGACTGAACTGCCGGTTTACTTAGTTCATTAAAGACTAAACTGTCCTTAATCTCACCGTATGATACTATTTGTAATGCTTTCATTATTGAATCGAACTATTTGAATTTTAAGTCGATACAAATATGTAATGAGCAATCGGAGGAGAATTTACCCTACGGTAAGAAAGCTATTTTCTTACTTTTTCTGCTCTAATACGACTCAAGCTTTGTTGAGTGATACCTAGATAAGACGCGATATGAAAATTCCGAGTGTTCTGTTCTATTTCGGGATATTGCTTTAAGAATAAATCATATCTATCGGCAGCACTTAATTGTAGTTGATTCAAGATGCGCCTATGCAAACTAACAACATGGCGCTCTAAATTATGCCTTTGGTAAGGTTCGAATTCAGGGAAAAGTGAATGAATTCCATCCAATTCTTTGGCATTGAATTCAATAACTTTCGATTCGGTAAGACATTCTACGGTTAATGTCGCGAGTTCATCAGTATGAATCGCTATATAATCGCTTATCCACCAATCTTTAATCGCAAACAATAGTGTATTCTCTTTACCGTTTTTATCAGTACAATAAGATCTCAAACAGCCTGCTGAAACAAAGAAAGTATTCTTTACTACTTGTCCTTGACGGATTAATACTTCTCCTTTGCGAAGTGTTTTTTCTTTCGAAATAGAATACAGGAATTCTTCCGCTTCAGGGCTTAAGATCAGCCTAGTTTTTATTTTCTTGATTAAATCTTCCAATTCCTGATGAGGTGATTTTAATAGTACCGTGAGCGAATATAATCTAATAAAAAACGGCTCACTATCACCTATGATAAATTGACAATGTGAGTTACTAGGATCAATCAGCACACAAGATCTTGACTAAAACGGCTGAATAAAAAAAGCCTCTTGATTTCTCAAGAGGCTTTCCTTGTAGCGGAGGCAGGACTCGAACCTACGACCTTCGGGTTATGAGCCCGACGAGCTACCAACTGCTCCACTCCGCGATTGTGGACGGCAAATATAGGGTGGTTAGAGGCATTCCACCAAACTAATGCATAGAGAAAACCATTAAATATGCGTCTAGGGCCGGAATAAACAGATTATCAACGCCGTAGGGAACTACTAATTCTATAAAGGCTAGTATAGCGGTGAAGAAAATGGCCTCAGTGATGGGGATTCACATGGCTATTCCCACTATAGCGGCGACAAGGAAGAAAGCAGATGTTCCTGCGCGCCTAGACCAACGGCAATAGGAAAAAAGTGAGAGATGGTATACTTTAGAAGATATAGGTTTCGTATTGACGCATGATGGTAATATCGGGGTCTGGCATGCGGTTGACTCGGTTATCGACTTGAACTAAGGCATAAATACATTTTTGCGCGTTACGGGATTTAGCGACTTTGTGAAGTTGTCCGGCGATAGCATTGCCTATACCCTTGGCTTGGAACTCAGGTAGGATACCCATGGTTTTAAAAATGATGGTGGCGTCGGGGAGTTCTGATAAGTAGGCAAAGCCGACTTTTTGATCTTTTATCTGGACCCAGTATAGCAGTGGGGTGTTACCAGAACCAGCGGTTATGTGTTGCAGCCAATAATGGAATTGGTCCTTAGTCATAGACTCATATCCCCAATTGCCATTGAAGATGGCGTCGATCATATTTAGGAGGGCCTCGGGTGTTCCGGGTGAGCCTAGTTCTATCTGTTCAAGGGAGAATCCTTGATCATACCAGCCTTGAAGGAAGGGTTCGGACACTTCAATGACTCCGTCGAAGTTGGTGCGATAAGCGCTGCGGTATTTTACTACTTTTTTTGGTTGGCACGCGTTAAAAAATTGGGCTACGGAAGGAGCATTATCCCACTCGCCAGGGAATATGGGGCTGCCGTTGGTCATCGAAATGACCTTATATGGTAAGAAAGTCGAACCATTGATGGGGCCATAGAAAGGGCCTACATATTGAGCCCTGGTTTGGGCCCATGCTTCTTGTTGATTCTCTTCGGTGCCTCCTTTCAGCTCAAAAAATCCAAAGGCGTGTCCGTCCATAAACGGATAGGTGCCGAAGCAGAAATAGTCATTGTCGATCCATTGGGCATTTGTCTTTGATGAATAGAAGTCCCAACATGTGCGTTCGTAATCACACGACTCATATCCGAGGTTGGCTTTGCGGTATCGAACAAAATTTTGAAAATGGTCACGCGTAGGTATCATAGTATGGGTTTTAAAGTGCCGCTTGCCGCGTCAAGAATGGCTTCTCCCCCGTCTTGTAGTACTGCTGTGGCATTTGGAGCACCGATGATGCAGGGTATACCCAATTCTCTTGTTACAATAGAAGCGTGTGAAAGCAACCCGCCATGTTCGACCACTAAGCCCTTGGCTTTACTTATGAGCATACTCCATCCCGGGTCGGTATGTTTAGCCACGAGGATATCAAAGTCTGGCCAGGGTCCTGGTCGGTATTCGTCCATCACCAATAATCGGCCGTGGACGACACCGGGGAATACGCATTGTCCCTCTACGGTTTCGCCAGTGGCTGCTCCAGGAATATAGGGCGGTGCTTCGCCCGATGGGGTTGCAGCGAAACTCCTCGGGTATCGATCATCTACGTGCTGGGCATATTGTGCTTTGCGCTGTACAATCAAATCTTTCCACTGTGCATTATCGCCGGCAAACCATTCTTCGATTTTTAGGTAGAAGATATCATCGGGTTCTTGAATATGACCGGATTGGGCAGCGTTAATCCCCGCTTGAAGCAATATGCGACGCAACCAACCGAAGCCGGTGGAGCGCAGCAATCTAAACGCTTCGCGTTGTTTGATATAGCGCTGTAGTTGCTTGATGCCCCAAGGCAATTTTTGGCCGGTATGGGGAGCGTTGGACAAAAGTGGGCTGGAGGCAATCTCTTGGATGGCGTTTGCTAGGGCGCTAAAATCATCCATAGGACTTGGTGACTCAAGCTTGAGCTCGTTGGGAAATCGGCCACCGAAGACAGAGAAATATGTGGTCCAACGCTCATGTAAGCCATGATTTTTTTGGAGTTGAGTGTGGAATACAGATTCGTCTATCTCGATTAACGCTTCCTTCAATAGGACATCTTGCATCACCTCATGGGCCAAGGCTTTGAAGTCTCGCAATTGTTTGACACTTGGGGTTTCCACGGAGAGGAAGCCCTGAAGTTCCTCTGGGCTGAATTTTTTCTCTGCCCATCCCAGGAAGGTCATCAGCACAGTATCGCTCTCGACGGTGACATACCAGCGGCGCAGCCAGCGGCGCTCGCAGTGGTTCCATAGATTTTGGAGTTCGGGGGTGGAGAGCTTGGAAAAATTGGTCCTTCCTAAGACCTTAAAATCTTTCTGAACGATGTGATTGAATCTGTTCGTCGTCCAAGGGAAACAGATCACCTTCCACAACATTAGCGGGTAGTAGGCAAACTTTAGCCAAGTTGCGGGTCGCATACTTTCGGGAAGGAAGATTTGTTGGCGAATTTCAGCCGTGATCATTCGCTCGAGGTTTTCCTTGTTCCTCTCATAATTCGGCAAGAAGAACATCATGGAATACCAATGATTCATGACATAGTACATGCGGCCGTTAAAGTCTTTGACGAGTTTATCAAAAACGCCTTGATGGCGACGGATGGTTTGCTTGGGAACCCCGCTATGTGTCAGTAAATCCTCGTATACATATTTGTAGAGTCGACGCGCCACGCTCGCCGTCATTGGGCTTACCGTGCCTGTGTAGGATTCGGCGAGGTTGGAATTATCAAACAACCAAAGCTGCGGGAGCCAGTCCACCGTCACAGGACGGATTTGCAGTACGTACAAATTGCCCTCAACAAAGGTCCACTCCACATCCATAGGCTTACGGTAATGGTGGTGAACCTTTCGGTACAAACGAAGCAGAGCTTTCTCTAAGGTAGGGGTCCAGTTATTAGACTCAAACTCCTTCGTCACGATTTGACCTGAAGTAGTATCAAAGAGCTGGCCTTGACGTAAGTCTGCCCCCTGGGCCATCCAAGGTTTTCCGCTAGGATGAAACCCTCGTTGGGCGACTTCAAACCCTTGAACCACATAATTACATAATCCCGGCGCATAGTTGATCATCCATCTTTCTTCGTGGGTAAACATCACACCTGAAGTGCTGTTGACACTGTGAATCAGGGGCTGTATTACGACACCGTGAGGTTCATCATCGGGAGATAATTCCGGTAAGCTTGCCGCCACCACATTGATGGCGTCGGCGATAGATTCTTTGGTGATGCCTAGTAGGGTTTTAAATTGGCCCGCGGCAGCGCTCTCCTCCGTATCCTCGGTAATGCTGGAGCTGCGAACTGCGTAAAAATTAGACTCCCCTATTTGAGCTAAAACCGCTTTGGTTGTCTCCTCAGGATTACCGTTTAAAAGGTCATCGTCCACGCAAACCGAAGTAAAGGGCAACGTTTTAAATCCATGTCCTTGCAAACTTGCGAGCCCCTTCGCCTTATTCCCAAAAACACCTAAAGTTAGAGCCATAACACTAGATTAAGGATTAAATACGATAAGACGGCGCCCGCTTGAATAATGTACTTGCCTTTTTTATCAGGTTTGTTGGCGTAGCGCAATGCGCCTAGAAGCAATGGTAGGATCGCTAACCATAGGTATAGCTGGGATACTCCGGGAATCTGAGCATAGAGCCACATAGAAAGTAGCCCAATTAGCAAGGTTACTATTGCACTTCCCCATACACCTAGGCGCGAGGAATAGCTATCTCTGTAAGCTGTTTCTTCCTCGGGCGGAAGGCATTTGCGGGCGGCTTCGACAAGAGCACTCAAGGCAAAAACACCAAAGGCGTGCCACCAAATATTTTCGGACCAATGAAGTGTTCTGGAGATAGCAGCATAGGCGACCAATTGGAGCAACAACATCTGCATCAGCATGAATACATTGTACAACCAAAAGTGGGGCTTGAGCTTTGCTAAGGGCCCTACCTCGTAA
>CAJJCK010000194.1 GCA_905182675.1 uncultured Cryomorphaceae bacterium
GTAGAACTAAGGGACGGGATACTCACAGTACAATGTTTAACCCGTAGCTCAGTTGAAACTGAAAAAATGGACTTAGCTAGAGCTATTGTGCGCAACTTTGAGGCCATGGGCTGTCAAGTAGAGCTGGGAGGAAATTATCCAGGTTGGGCTCCAAACCCTAAGAGCAATATATTGACTACAATGAGCGGATTATACCGTGAATTATTTAAGGAAGAGCCAAATATCAATGCTTGCCACGCGGGTTTAGAATGCGGAATTCTAGGCACCAATTATCCAGATATGGAGCTGATTTCTTTTGGTCCAAATATCCGTGGCGCTCATAGTCCGGACGAAAAGTGTCAGGTTAGTTCAGTTCAGAAAAGCTGGACCTTCTTTTTGGCTACATTAGAGAATATTCCAAACGTATAACACCATGTTTGAAAGTTTAAGCGACAGGCTCGAAGGAGCCTTTGAAGTACTCAAGGGAAATCATAAGATTACCGAGCTCAATATTGCCGACAGCGTCAAGCAGATTCGTCGTGCCTTAGTAGAAGCCGATGTCAGTTTTAAAATTGCCAAGGACTTTACGAACGCTATAAAGGATAAGGCTATTGGATCTGGAGTGATTTCGGCTGTTAAGCCGGGTCAAGCGATGGTTAAAATAGTCCGAGATGAAATGGCTGAACTCATGGGAGGTAAGGCCGAAGGATTGAATCTTACGGGTTCACCATCTGTGATACTCATGGCCGGTCTGCAAGGCTCAGGTAAGACTACTCATAGTGCTAAGTTGGCCAATTTTTTAAAGAAGAAAAACACGAAAAACCCACTCCTGGTTGCTTGTGACGTTTATCGTCCTGCTGCTGTAAATCAGCTTCAAGTGTTGGGTGAACAGCTGGATATAGAAGTATATGCAGAGGTAGGTAATCAAGATCCTGTGAGCATCGCTGCTAATGCATTAGTCTACGCGAAGTCAAAAGGTTTTAATGTAGTGATCGTCGATACAGCGGGTCGCTTGGCCGTTGACGAAGCAATGATGGCGGAGATTGGTAATATCCATAAAGCGATAAAGCCATCAGAGACCTTGTTTGTCGTGGATTCCATGACAGGCCAAGATGCAGTGAACACGGCTAAGGCTTTCAACGACCTGTTGAACTTTGACGGTGTAATTCTTACTAAGCTCGATGGTGATACACGCGGTGGTGCGGCATTGACTATTAAGTCTGTTGTCAACAAGCCCATCAAATTCATTGGGACAGGAGAGAAAATGGAAGCACTTGACGTATTCTATCCTGATCGCATGGCAGATCGGATTTTAGGGATGGGTGATGTTGTATCCCTTGTTGAACGTGCTCAAGAGCAATTCGATGAGGAGAACGCACGTCAAATGAGCAAGAAAATTGCCCAAGATGCCTTTGGTTTTGATGATTTTATGGAACAGATCCAGCAGATCAAAAAAATGGGAAATATGAAAGATCTTTTAGGCATGATCCCCGGGATGGGTAAAGCCATGAAGAACGTGGATATAGATGATGATGCTTTTAAGCACATTGAAGCTATGATCAATTCCATGACGCTCAGCGAACGTCAAAACCCAGATATTATAAACGGCTCACGTCGAAAGCGAATTGCGACAGGTGCTGGAAGAACTGTGCAGGATGTAAACAATCTGTTGAAGCAGTTTACAGACATGCGTAAAATGATGAAAATGATGCAAAGTGGTGGTGGACGTCGTGGAATGATGGACATGATGAAAGGCATGCGTTAAGACAAATGATATGGTAGTATTAGATGGAAAGTTGACCTCCTCGATCATTAGACAAGAGTTAGCTGAGAAGGTGAAGTCATTAAAATTAGCAGGTAAAAAAGTACCACATCTTGCCGCTATACTAGTGGGTGAAGATGGTGCTTCTAAGACCTATGTTAATGCTAAGGTGAGAGACTGCGAGGAAGTAGGGTTTAGTTCTACACTCATAAAACTCCCTTCAGAAACAACGGAGAAGGAGCTTTTGAAAGCTATAGCTAAGCTCAATAATGATGAGGACGTAGATGGATATATTGTCCAGTTACCATTACCAGAACATATAGATGAAACTAATATACTGCTTGCTATAGATCCTAAGAAGGATGTAGACGGTTTCCATCCTGAAAACGTTGGAAAAATGACACTTAATCTACCTACTTATGTTCCTGCAACTCCTCAAGGAATAGTCGAGCTATTACGAAGGTATGACGTGCCTACTGATGGTAAGAATTGTGTCGTAATTGGACGTTCGCACATTGTGGGTTCGCCTATGTCAATTCTTCTGAGTCAGCATAATTATCCTGGTAACTGTACCGTTACACTCTGTCATAGTAGAACAAAAAATCTGAAAGAAATTTGTCAGAAGGCTGATATCATAATTGCAGCTCTAGGCCGACCTGCCTTTGTAACAGCTGACATGGTCAAACAAGGTGCTTGTGTTATTGATGTAGGTATAACAAGAGTAGACGATTCCTCTAAAAAAAGTGGATTTAGACTTATTGGTGATGTCGATTATGATGCGGTCGCTCCAAAATGTAGCTATATCACCCCAGTTCCTGGTGGAGTGGGGCCCATGACACGAGCAGCGTTGATGATGAATACGATGAGAGTAACGGAACTAAGTGAATAAGTGAAGGACATAACGACATCAAATAGCTTTGAAAAATCCGCTATAAGAGCAGGCACAGTCTTGCCGCTAATGGAGGAGTTCTATACCATCCAAGGAGAGGGTTATCATTCTGGAAAAGCAGCATATTTTATTAGAATAGGTGGTTGTGATGTTGGCTGTCACTGGTGTGATGTCAAAGAAAGCTGGAATCCAGATACCCATCCACCTACTGGAATAGAAAGTATTGTGGCGAATGCTAAAAAGTATAGCGACACCATTGTAGTTACTGGTGGCGAGCCGCTAACTTGGAACATGGAGCCTCTCGTGTCTATGTTGAAAAATGAAGGCATGACGGTTCATGTTGAAACTTCAGGCGCCTACCCCTTAACCGGTGATTGGGACTGGATCTGTTTAAGTCCGAAGAAAACAGCACCTCCAAAGAAGGGTTTTTATCCTGCTGCACATGAATTAAAAATGATTGTTTTTAACTTAAACGATCTAATCTGGGCGGAAGAACATGCGGCCTTAGTCGGTCCAGATTGTGAACTGTTTTTACAACCTGAATGGAGTAAAAGAGATGTTATGATGCCGCACATAGTGGATTATGTAATGAAGCATCCCAAATGGAAAGTGAGCCTACAAACGCATAAGTATTTACAGATTCCTTAATGCCCATAATAACGGACATATCTAAAGCCGTTGTTCTACTCAAGGAGGGTGGGA
>CAJJCK010000195.1 GCA_905182675.1 uncultured Cryomorphaceae bacterium
TATGGAGTTCGCTCAAGCCAAAATGCTCAGCCCACAATAAGGTAGAGGTAATTTGCATCATACTAAAGCCTAGGACATAGACAAAATTGATTGTAAATAGTGCGTTTACCTCAGGAATATCTCGGAATTGGATAATGTCTTTGAAAGGGTTTGGAAACAACTGCACAGTTGTACTCTTGACTTTTAACGTCTCATCTAGGAAAAACCAAGCTAGGACTAGATTCAACGCCCCTAGAGCAGCTGCAAAGTACCCTACCCCAGAAACTCCGTAGAACTCATTCACTATACCACCTATTGAAGGCCCAAAAATGAATCCTAGTCCAAAAGCAGCACCAATAATCCCAAATGCCTTTGTTCTTTTCTCTACAGGAACAACATCACTTATATACGCCTGAGCCACACTGAGGTTCGCCGCACCAAATCCCTTTAAAAGTCTTGTGGCAAACAATAACCACAGTACTGTGGCATTCGCAAAGAGAATATAAGCAACGATCATGATAGAGATACTGATAAGCATAATGGGCCTACGACCATATCGATCGCTTAATCCTCCCCAAAAACTCGCGAAAATAAACTGCATAATACTAAATGATGCACCCAAAAGACCCACCATTGCATCAGTTGCGCCTAATGTTTTGGCATAGATAGGGAGAATTGGGATGATGAGTCCAAAACCCATCAAATCCAGAAATATGGTCAGGAATAATACAACAAGGGCCTTATTCTTCATGGCTCGGAGTATGGCGAAGTGATACTACTTCTATTCCTTGTTCCGTAAGCTTATAACGATGTAATTCTTTTGCCCGATATACTTTTGAAAACTCTTCTGCTGCCTCGAGTTCAAACTGTGAAAAATCTTTATAACGAGCACTATAGTGTCCTATAAGTAACCAATCTGCATTCGCTTCTTTTGCTACTCTTCCAGCCTCTTTTGCCGTACTATGCATGGTTTGTCTTGCACGTTCCGACTTATCATCACAGAAAGTACTTTCATGGTATAACAGACTCACCCCTTTTACATACTGTGCCGTCTCAGGCACATACATCGTATCTGAGGCAAAGGCATAGCTCAATGGTTTTGGAGGGTCATAAGTGATGGATTCATTTGATACGACCTCACCTTCATCACTTGTCCAGTCTCTCCCCTCCTTAATCCAATGGTAATCACAAATAGGAATAGAGAGCTCATCAGCTTTAGATTTATTTAATCCTCTCTTTAGTGGCTTTTCTTTAAATAAAAACCCCGTTGTAGCTATTCTGTGTTTTAATGGAAATGTCGAAATAACATAAGAATCAGTCTCTACCAAAATCTGTGGGACTTTATGTTGCGTAATGACAAATGAAATAGGATACGACGTAAATGTTCCGGCTGCCCTAAACTGGGTAAGAACAATGTCTTTAAGCTTAGGTGGACCATACACCGTCAAAGGTGTGGTTCTACCTAAAAGATGAAAACTGCTCAGTAAGCCGACTAATCCAAAAAAGTGATCGCCATGCAAGTGAGAGATGAAAATGTGGTTTATTCTTGAGAATTTAGTCTTTGATCGTCTCAATTGCTTTTGAGCACCTTCACCGCAATCTATTAAGAAGAAATGATCCCGCATTTTTAACAATTGGGATGTGGTATAGCTATTGGACGTTGGTGTCGCACTAGCCGCACCTAAAACGACCAACTCTAAACTCATTTACTGTTTTTAAGTTTGCGTTTTTCAGCCAATAGATAAAGAACTGCCATTCTAACTGCTACACCATTTTGAACTTGATCTAAAATAACAGAATGCTCACTATCAGCGACCTCCGAAGTGATTTCAACACCTCTGTTTATAGGGCCAGGATGCATGATAACAATGGGTTTATCTAATGCGTCGAGGTGGTCCATTGTAAGTCCGTACTGAGCTCTGTATTCTGCTATGGAAGGAAAGTGATTAATATCTTGACGCTCATGTTGCACACGCAACATGTTTGCTACATCGCACCATTCAATAGCTGTTTGGAGATTATGCTCTACGCGAACACCTAGGGTATGCATATGTTTGGGAACTAATGTTGTTGGACCACATACCATAACCTCAGCACCCATTTTCTTCAATAGCAAAACATTAGACAGGGCAACACGGCTGTGCACTATGTCACCTATGATAGCCACCTTTATACCCTCTAAGGTACCTAGAGCTTCTCTAATTGAAAAGGCATCCAGCAAGGCCTGTGTAGGATGTTCGTGAGCACCGTCTCCTGCATTTACTATGGATGCATCAACATGCTGAGCAAGAAACTCACCTGCGCCAGGATTTGGATGTCGCATGACCACCATATCCACCTTCATCGCTAATATGTTATTGACGGTATCAATCAATGTCTCCCCCTTTTTAACCGAGGAGGAAGCAGCAGAGAAATTAATAACATCAGCGCTTAAACGTTTTTCTGCCAATTCAAAGGACAAACGTGTCCTGGTTGAATTTTCGAAAAACAAGTTTGCAATAGTGATATCACGAAGTGTTGGGACTTTTTTAATGGGCCGGTTAATGACCTCTTTAAACTGGGTGGCAGTATCGAGAATAAGCTGGATATCCTCTGCATTGAGGTGTTTAATGCCCAGCAAATGATTCACAGATAATTCGCTCATGAATTCGGTTCAGTTATTAGTACAGCATCGCGACCATCTACCTCTTTCCATAGCACCTCAACACGCTGAGAGGCTATAGAATCTACTTGTCGTCCCTTATAATCGGGTTGTATAGGTAAATCGCGAGAAAATCTTCTATCAATAAGTGTGAGCAGCTCCATCTTCGCTGGCCTTCCATAACTCAGGATAGCATCCATAGCTGCACGGATACTTCTACCAGTATAAAGAACATCGTCGATAAAAACTAATTTTTGATCTTCTACCAAATGATCAATATGAGTAGTGTTGGCTTGAAGATGTTCGCCAGACCTTCGGCGAAAATCATCGCGATAAAAGGTAATATCTAATGCTCCAGTACGAATACCCTCAACACCATACCCTTCTTCAAGTAATCTGACCAACCGGTCTAAAACCTGAACTCCCCTGGGCTGAAGACCAACAAGAATCGTATTTGTAAAATCACCATGATTTTCAATCAACTTACAACACAACCTGTTTAAGGCGATGTTCAGCTCTCTTGCATCAATGATTTCACGTTTGATCATGTGGCAAATTTACTTATTTATATGACGTGAAAATGTCTTCTAAATCAATCCCTCCAAAATTACCACTACTCATTAAGACCACTGCTGAATTTTCGGCGGGATCGGAAAGTGCAAGTGACAATTCCTCTGGAGTATCAAAAACACGAACTCTAGGACCAAAAGCTTCAACCACAGCTTTCTTAGAGAGCTCGGGCAATTTTTTATGTGCTACAGCGTCTGGACTGTAATAAACCCAGGCATCGTGTGCAGGATCCATCACTCCGTTGTATTGAGGTAAAAATTCAGGATTCAAACTGGAAAACGTATGTAGCTCAAGCACCGCGCGCACCTTGCCAAACTGATCTGCAATGGCCTTCACAGCTGCACCTACTTTCGACGGAGCATGTGCAAAGTCTCTAAACACCTTAACCTCTCCCTCGCGTATTGGTTGCATTCTGTTTTGAGCCCCTGCGAAAGATGCTATGGCATCATGAAACTCATGTTCTTGAACTCCCATTTCTAAACAAACCCAACGAGCGGCTTCCAGATTACTTAGGTTGTGTGCTCCAAAAACCTGAAGAGGAACCATACCCTCTGCTGTATCTATATAGGTTACTCCCTTTTCAATTGAATATTCTGGAAGACTGTAAGGGAATCGTTTTACCGGTGCATCACTCTCTTCGACCAATTGCTTTAGTACTGAATCCAGCTCATTGTAAATAAGTGCGCCACCAGGCTCAATAGTATCTAGGTATATTTTGAATTGTTCCAGGTACTTCTCAAAGGTGGGGAACACATTGATGTGGTCCCAAGCTATCCCAGTAATAACGGTGATATTAGGACGATAAAGATGGAACTTAGGCCTTAAATCTATAGGAGAACTTAAGTATTCATCACCTTCCATCACCATGAATTCAGAGCCACTCTCCATTTCCACCATACAATCAAAGCCTTCTAATTGGGCACCTACCATATAGTTCGTAGGAACACCTGCGTGCTGCATTACGTGTAACACCATAGCTGTTGTTGTGGTTTTTCCATGAGAACCAGCGATCACCACTCGCGTCATTTCTTTTGATATCTCAAACAGAAACTCAGGATAACTGAAAATATTCAATCCTAACTCTTGAGCTCTTAGTAATTCAGGATTGTCCTTACGAGCATGCATTCCTAGTATTATGGCGTCCAGTTGACTGTCAATTCTAGACGCCTCCCATCCATCAAAAGATGGAAGCAAGCCTTTAGCTAAAAGTCGACTTCTGGATGGCTCAAAAATCTGGTCATCTGAACCAGTTACTTGATGTTTCCCATTATGTAGCGCGATTGCTAGATTGTGCATCGCTGATCCGCCTATGGCTATAAAATGAATTCTCATCTATGGTTACTTATCAAAGTACAAATTTCCGAATCTAATCCTAGATCCACGTAAAGAAAGTAATACAGCGCCGTCGCGACCGTCGTCCGCAAGTCTGGAGGACTTTGGGGATACTCGGAATTTTTGCTTCTTGTTTCTATTCAATAAGGTGTAGGTCATCTTGGCGTCGTGGGATACACTAACCATAACAAGGTTACCGTTTTTGGCATTTGTGATCGCCCTCAAAGGTTTTTTACCCCAGCGCTTGGCATTCTTTCTATGATCATTGTAGACGAAGTGTAAGCCCTCATCATTCATTAGAAAGGTATACCCTAAATAATAGCCCCCGTCATTCATCGACGTTTGCCGTTTTGGTACGTGGGCATACCAATCTATCTCACCTTCTTTATCAATACTTAAAACAATAATATCATTGTAATAATAGTAGTAATTTGTAGTAGTAGCTCCACGACTATTCTGAGTGGTTACAACACGTACATCATAGTCTTCCGCTATGACATAGGCACCGCCATCTGGACGCGGCATAAACTGTCTAAAGACAAAATTCTTCCGAATTCCTCTTCCTCTAAACATTCTGTACCTGTTAAATTGAGCAACAAATTCTTCAGAAAAAGAACTCAAGCTAGAGCTGGTAACTTCACCTTTTTCCTGATCCACGGCCAAATACAACGAACCATCCATGTCGTAGTAATTACGTGTGCCGTAAAACCCTGAAATTGACATCTGATTGTCCTTTAAATCACATTGAATCCCCAAGCTGTGAACAGAAATATCAGTCAATCCCAAGTCGAATTCAGTAATTTTATTATAATCTCCAGATTGGATTCGCATCAGCTTATAATCTAGATCTCGACTTGGACTGAGACTTATCGTAGGATTACTATCATAGACACTTAGGATGAAAACATCTCCAGAATTTGTGACGTCAAAATCCATGATTCTAAAGTTTCGGTCCCTGTAGGTCAATTCTATATCTGCATTCCATTGTTCCTCAAGGTTTTTATCATAAATACGCACATAAAAATTCTCACTACCCCTTACCTTGAAAGGCGGGTTTGTGAAAATGGCGATTTTTGATCTATCCTCGCTCAACTTGATGGCAAATTCACCTTGTGATCTGCGACGAGAATCCATGGTTTCAACAAGCATAGGCGCACTAAGTGAAGCCAAAGTGTCTAGTGTCCTCACCAATAAATTCCGAACATCTCGCTGGCGATCATAACTCTCGTAAAATAAATACTGAATATTTTCAATGATCACGCTACTCTTATACTCAACGCGCTTGCCATCCCATTCCCACTTGGGAT
>CAJJCK010000196.1 GCA_905182675.1 uncultured Cryomorphaceae bacterium
GATCAAAAATAAGGGGCTTGGCGAACTTGTATGGCAAGGTGACCCGAATAAAGGGATACTTACAGACCTACAACGCGAGTTTAAACCTACAAAAGGTGACAGCATTTATAGTTTCACGAGGGCAGTCGTTGCACCTCCGATACTGACGGGAATAGTAACCACTGTTTCACAAAACCAAGAAGATCTGAGTTGGAAGGCTGAGGTTGATCTTACTGTGGATTTTTCGAATATCAACTGGTTATACGTTTGCAAGTTTAATCGATCCATGGAATTGGATTCATTAACATCTAAACTTGAATGAAGGAACTTCGAATCATAGCGATCGCATGTCTCGCCGTTTTACTACAATGGGGATTTATTCAGGAGCTTCCTATGTCGAGGTTTGGAAACCCTTACATCTATTTGTGGGTTTTTCTAGTCTTGCCTTTTAATACGAGTAAATTTAATAACTACCTCTATGCCTTTGTTCTGGGCAGCATCATAGATGGACTAGAACAAAGTGGAGGTGCACATACCGTGGCTTCACTTGCTATGGTCTTTGCTAAACCCTACATTGAAAACGTACTCTATGGCTTTAAAGACGGTAAGTCAGACGAAGGGTTGATACATCTACCACTGCCTAATTTCATTACACAGACTACGGTCCTTGTTCTCCTACACCATACCGTACTGTATTTCATGGAGAACTCCGGAGTAAATCATACCTCTGAACTTGTTTTACGCACTCTGGTTTCTACAGCACTCACAATTTTCCTTCTAAGTATAGGTCATCTACTATTTTCCAGAAAATATGCTGCGTAAAGGACTTTTTTTCGTCGTCTTGATTCTTGTCACTCTACTGCTTTGTGTCCGATTATTCTACGTACAGATCCTCAATGACGACTACGCCGCAAGGGCAGAAAGGAATGCAACTGCAAGTGAGAAACTGTATGCGCCTAGAGGCTATGTCTACGACCGCCACGGCGAATTAATGATCGGCAACAGTCCTGCTTATGACCTCATGGTAAGTCCTTATCTCATTAGTAACTTAGATACGATTGGCTTGAGCGAACTCATTGAAATATCTCCAGAGAAGATTCGCGAAAGTCTAGAGAAAGCAAAAAAATACAGCTACTTCAGAAGCAGCATGTTTATGAAAATGCTGCCCAAAGAACACTATGCAAAGATCAATACCGAGCTTAGGAAGTTTCCTGGATTTTTTGCTCAGAAACGCATTCTACGTAATTATCCAAGTACCGCAGGAGCAAATGTTGTAGGATTTATTGGTGAGGTTAACACAGAGTTTATTAACGCAAACAAAGAATACAGTCAAGGGGATTTAGTTGGTAAAAGCGGGATCGATAAAAGTTATGAATCGGATCTCAAGGGGAAACACGGCAAAAGGTATTACGTGGTAGACCACAGAAATCGAAAAATTGGCAAATGGAAAGAGGGTGCCCATGACGAGCTACCTATTCCTGGAAAGGACATGACCAGTAGCATTGATCTTGAGCTTCAGTTATATGGTGAATTATTAATGACCGGTAAACGCGGTTCCATTGTTGCTATAGAACCAGAAACAGGCGAAATATTAGCAATGATCAGTGCGCCCAACTACAATCCTAATGAACTCGTAGGTAGGATTAGAAGCAGGAATTATACAGCGCTTTATTACGACAGTATAAATAAGCCATTATTTGATAGGGGTATTCTTGCCGAGTATCCTCCAGGCTCTCCGTTTAAACTGCTCAATGCATTAATTGGGCTTCAGGAAGGTGTTATATCATCAGCTACAACACTTACCTGTCACCACGGGTTTCATTTTGGATCCCTTACTGTTGCTTGCCACTGCAAGGGCGGTCCGTTAAACCTAAAACAAGCCATATCGGAGAGTTGCAACAACTATTTCTGCACGATCTACCAGCGTACTATAGATCACCACGGGGATTCACGAACAGGCATGAATATATGGAGTGACCATGTTAAAAGTTTTGGCTTGGGAAAATACTTAGGGAACGACCTTCCAACCGGACGTAAGGGGCTAGTGCCAGATGCTGACTACTATGATAGATTCTTAGGGTACACCTCTTGGAAAGGAGCTACGACCGTCTCTAATGGTATAGGACAAGGCGAATTAGTGGCGACACCTATACAGTTAGCAAACATGACTGCTGCCATAGCAAACAGAGGCTACTACTTCACTCCTCATATCGTAAAATCAATAGTGGGATCTGAAATAGACAGCAGCTTCAGTATAGCCAAGCATACCACCATAGACCCTCAACATTTCAATATAGTTGTTGACGGTATGTATGATGTGTTTGAAACAGGAACCGCTAGAGGCTCTAGATTGTCTCATATTTCTCAATGCGGCAAAACAGGAACAGCACAAAACCCCCACGGACAAGACCATAGTATTTTTGTGAGTTTTGCACCTAAAGACCATCCTAAAATAGCCATTGCCGTAATCATTGAAAATGGTTATTGGGGCTCTAGATGGGCTGCACCAATCGCCAGCTTGATGACCGAGAAATATCTCACAGATACCATTACGAGACCCGCCATTGAGCAAAGGATGGTTGACGGAGCGCTTCATGAGGAATACCGCTTACAACATCTGTCAATCTATGGAGAAGACAGTACATATCAAGCTAATTTCTAATGTACGGAGCAAGAAACAGAGGTAAACTAAAAGTAGATTGGGTGATTGTATCGCTCTACTTTTTCCTGTGCTTATGGGGGTGGCTCAGTATATATGCAGCGGTATATGACGAAGACTCACATAACATATTTAACCTGAGCAAAGAATACGGAAAACAGAGCCTCTGGATAGCGGGAGGGATTGGTATCATCCTGCTTGTCTTTGTTACCAACTATCGAGTTTGGACAAATTTTGCCCCAATCTGGTATGCACTTAGTATTGTACTCCTGCTCGCCGTTCTAATCGTGGGTAA
Source organism: uncultured Cryomorphaceae bacterium (assembly GCA_905182675.1). GTDB lineage: Bacteria > Bacteroidota > Bacteroidia > Flavobacteriales > Schleiferiaceae > UBA10364. The sequence continues at coordinate 2,934 of CAJJCK010000196.1, forward strand.
GGAAATTGGTGGTGCTCGAAGCTGGTTTGGACTAGGTGGGTTCAGCTTACAACCGTCTGAAGTCGGGAAATTCGCCACGGCACTTATGCTCGCATTTTACGCAGGGCTGCCACGTAAAAGTTTTGAAAAATGGCCACATCGTATTGTTGGATTGGCCATTGTATTGACACCCGGTTTACTTATAGCCATTCAACCAGATCTTGGTTCTACACTGGTCTATTTGAGCCTTGTATTGGTATTGTATAGAGAAGGGATGCCTGGTTATTACATCGGTGGAGTTCTAATCATGGTCGTTCTAAGCATTACAGGACTGATCCTAGAGCTTCAAACTGCTTTGATCATACTAGGTTCTATATCACTTATTACCCTCTTAATACTGCCGAAAAAGACAAAGCCAATTATCGCCAATCTTTCCTTACTGGCAGTGTCGTCTTCGATAGTGTTCGCCGTTGGTAGAGTCATGGAAAACGTACTTGCTCCTCATCAGCAAGTCAGGATTAAAGTCCTTTTAGGGCTTGAAGATGACCCATCAGGAGCTGGCTACAATACCCTTCAGTCCCTCATTGCTATAGGATCCGGTGGTTGGATGGGGAAAGGCTATCTAAACGGTACGCAGACTAAACTTCACTTCGTACCAGAGCAAAGCACAGATTACATTTTTTGTACCGTAGGAGAAGAGTGGGGCTTTCTTGGTACCCTATTACTGATGGTCAGTTTTGCTTTATTAATCGGTCGAATATTATGGTTAGCTGAAAGACAAAAAGACACCTTCAGTCGTGTTTATGGATATGCTGTTGCTAGTATTTTATTTTCGCACTGGATCATCAACATTGGAATGACTATTGGACTTGTACCAACTATCGGAATTCCACTCCCTTTCTTTAGCTATGGTGGTTCATCCCTTTGGGGCTTCACCTTACTGCTGTTTATATTTGTGAAACTAGATGCGGAAAGATGGAACAGGCTCTCCTAGGTTAAGAGAACTAATCGTCCGAAAGTAATCGCAAAAAAAGCCCCCGAACATCATGGATGTTCGGGGGCTTTTTTTAAATCTAAATGTCTTAGAACATCATGTAGCGATTGTCCTTAACACTCGCCTTATCTTCAAGAGCTTTGTAAGCTTGTACACTTACCAAGTTTCTTAAGCTACGTTGTGTGGACCTAGCTTGATTTAAATAATCAACTGCCGGAGCCGCTTGAGCGGGCTGAGTGATCGCAACAAAAGCACCACTTTCACCCGTAATCACACCACTCATTTCTCCCGGTTCTAAACCACATATGGCACCTACTACTTGAGGTTCGTTGCCAATTCCTGCAATATTTACATTGCTGATTCTGAAACTCATTGAACGTGGCTCGCTTCCTATAGCTGCTGCAAAAGCATCCATGGTGGTTACACCGGACATGGCAGATTCCATACGTTTTACAACGATATCTCTTTTTGCATTTTTCTTTGCACCTTCTTCACATTGATCAGAAACTAGCGCAAAAGGCGTCGTACCCTCCTCAAGCTTATCCGTGAGTACTACAACGACATATCCTTTACCGTCATTCTCTAACAAACCGATATTTCCTTCCTCACGGTCATCATCCCAAGCCCAACGTACAACTCTTCTAGATGTACCTAGTCCAGGAACAACCTCATCAAATCTAACAAGGTTACGCGCAGGGCGTAAGGCTAAGCCTTGTTCTGCAGCTAGTGTTCTATAGTCATCAGAAGACTGGGCAGCTGCCGCATACGTTGAAGCTTGCCCGTAGAGTACTTGAATAGTTTCATCTGATGGTGAGATTTGGCGTATAATTTGACCTACTTTGAACGCTTCATTAGCACCTTTTTGATCAACAATTTCAATGATATGGAAACCAAACTGCGTTGGAACCAGGCCTAAATCACCTTCCTTACCTAGGTAACAAAAGTTTTCAAAAGGTCTCGCCATAGCTCCTCTCGAGAAGTATCCTAGATCTCCGCCCTTTGTCTTTGCAACAACATCGGAAGAGAACTGCTCACTAATCGATTCAAAAGCAGAAGGGTTCATCTTCAAATAGGCAAATAAACTATCAGCAGTTGCCTTAGCTTCCATAGGACTGGCGGTAACACCTGGCTCAGCACGTGTGGCACCAGCAAATGGTATGAGTATATGACGTGCTTTGACACTATCCGCTAACATTTTTCTATCTACAATTTTCATGACAGAAAACGCCGTTCCAAGATCGATAGGGCCTTTTTGATAGCCAATGTCCTGTCCAGCAACAAGTGTATCTAAACCAGTACCTACCAATTCAGTTGCGGTAAAGTATTCTGAAATGAATCGGACGTCACTATGAAGATTAACAAAAACCGAATCGTCTTCAATGCTGAACCATTCAATTGCTAGTAACGCTAATTCAGAACGAACAGCATCACGATCTGCTTGAGATGGTGCCAGTGGGAAGTTGATGAACTCAATATTTCTTGCTGCCTTCTGAGGGAAATCCGCTTTGTTTTTAGCGTAATATGATTTAGCATCCGACTCTGCAATGTCGATTTCATCTTCGTTAACCTCGATGTAAGGAACGTATACGTATTGCGCAGGATGCTGGGCATCACCTCTTGCGAGATCCGTCTCAATAAGACTTGCTGGCATAAACACACCTTTTTCCAGTGCATTTGTAAACTTAAAGTTCTTAGCTTGACTGCTCACCGCACGTTCAAATGCCAACCATTGAGTCCACATCTCTGTGCTCTGTTCGTTCACATCCCGATTATCGCGCACCTGCGCCACATAACTACGGAACATGTTTTCATCAAACTGGCCATTCGCTCCGGCAAAGCTTTGACGAATATTCGGGTTGTTAATGATATCTAAATAGATTTCCTCCTGGCTTACATTCATGCCTGAAGCATCAAGTTCTTCTGCTAAGATTTCGTCTGACATCATACTGTTCCAAACCAAATCTGAAAGCTGAATGCTCGTAGCAGTGGCATATTGGTCTGGATTACCTGTCTTGAGTTCTTCCATAGCCTGGCTTAATTCCAGACGAGAAATGTCTCTACCATTGACAGAACCCACCACGTTAGGATCTCCAAAAAACTTAGACCCTCCTGATTTGAATAAATCACCTAAAAGGAAAGCCATGAGTGCTACAAAAACGACGACGACTAATAGTCCCGAGCGCTTTCTTATGTTTTGAATTGTTGCCATTGTAATGCAGTTAAAGTAATGAGTTTGCGAATATAAGATTTACCGCCAATTAAATGGCCTTTACAAGTACCTCTTCGAGTCTATTTGATCTAGTTTTTTGAATGATAAGCAAATAATCTTCTGTTCGAACCACTGTACCCTTCTCCGGAAGGCTCTGAAAGACGTCTAACACATACCCTCCCAACGTATTGTAATTCTCATTTTCAGGGATAGTTAAGCCCCATTTTTCATTGATATCTGATACCTCTATTCGAGCTGAAAACAACCATTCGCCCTCATTGATCTTACGCTCAAGGAGTGCTTCTGAATCGTGCTCATCTTCAATTTCTCCAAAAATCTCTTCGATCACATCTTCTAAGGTGATCATGCCACTTGTCCCACCATGTTCATCCAGAACCACCGCCATGTTGCGCTTTTCCTGGGTAAATAGATTTAAAATTTCATCAGCACGCATACTTTCCGGTATAAAGCTAACGGGACGCAAAACACGCTGCAAGTTCTCTGGTTTTTTAAATAACTCGAAAGCATGAACGTAACCGATTATTCGATCAATATTTTCCTCAAACACAATCAGCTTACTATAACCGAATTCAATGAATAGTTCACGAACCCTATTTGGTGAGGTATTCACTTCAACACCTTCAATTTCGGTCCTAGGCACCATAAATTCACGTGCCTTGGTCTCCGGAAAGGCAAGAGCATTCTTGAAAATTTCAAACTCAGGATCTACCTCAGCCTCTCCCTTATTTACATTTGGTGCGCGTTCTTTGAAAAAATGATTCAATTCTAACCTGCCAAAAACAATGGTCTCCTCCTCCACGTCTAGTCGGAATATGTACTTTAAGAAGAATTGGCTTATACCTAACATTAGCGCACTGGGTAATCTCAGCAGCCAGAAAATAATAAATGCAGGGAAACTTAACCAATGCATGATCCCTTCCGCATTTTGCCTAAAAAGTGTTTTAGGTAAGAACTCAGCAAATACCAGAATGATAACCGTGGAAAAAGAAGTTTCTAATAGAAGTATGACATATTCTAGCGTAGACCACTCACTGAGGATGGGACCAAGTAGTCGGTGCATGTAATTTCCATACAGAACCAACGCCACGTTGTTTCCCACTAATATAGCAGCAATAAAGGCGGCAGGACGATCTACTAAATATCCTAAGACTCTATATGAAACGCCTCCTTTTTGACGTTCCAGTTCAACATGAAGCTTATTTATACTTAGGTAAGCCATCTCGAGTCCCGAAAAGAGGGCTGAGGAAATAACCGCTAAAGTAATTAAGACCAGTATGTTCAACTTAATTATTGTTTTGTTGATGTTTGATGCGTGATCTCCGGCGAAGAGCATACATGAATACGGCTACACCCAAAAAAAGTGAATAGCGCATGGTTGAGTTCCAATCTGTCCCCCAGTCTAAATAAATGTGGAAAGTACTGATCGCTGCAACTCCTATCCAGAGTATCTCCACTAATCTCATTGCTTTATTCATCGTCTATTGTTATTTGTCCTTGCACTTTAAATATGCGATAATTGTTAAATTCTTGATCGGCCTCGAATCCCTTACCAATAATCAATTGACCATCAGTCTTTATCTGTACGGCAGATTCACTGTAGATCCTCTCGTTAGCCTTATCCCAATAAAGTAGTTCTGTTTCCATTTGCTCCCCTTTACCGTTTGTGACTATTACATTGCCCCCAATGGCCCAAAGGTCTTCCTTCTTTTGTTGCCTTGCTGTGTCAGCCTTTAATACCGTCGACGAAATAGCTGCACCATTGTAAAAACGAACTTCGAGTCTTCTTCCGAAAAAGACAAAAGGAGGCTCCATGTTGCCATAATCTTGTACTATACCAGCCGATATCTCAAGAACATTTATACCGCTATCACTGTATACAATTCTCGCGCGATGTTGCTCATTTAAAGGATACAGTATGGGCGTTGCGCTAACCTGCTCTACTTCCAGTGTGTTGTTTGAGCAGCTTGCGAAAAAACAGCCTGTAATAAGACCAAAACATACACGATATAAATTCACAATTGGTATTTATTATTACGATAAAGGTACATCGAAAAAAAATCCCCGAACGCAAACGCTCGGGGATTCAACTTGTTCTTGAGAGGCCTCTATTAATAAAACTTAATAGACACGGTTTCGTTGATCCAACAGCCTATATCAATGCTGTCTCCTTCTTTAAATCCTAATTGGAAAGCTACACCCTTATCAGGCACTACTTTTGAATACGCTGATATCAATTGATTAGCCTTATCAGCGATGCTTGGATCAATACTTCTTGCATAAGTTAGCTTGTTAATTGCTGCCCAATAAACCGCGTTTTTCTCCACAGCATTAGCACCGCAATCACCTGCTGCACTCGCGTATATCGTTGCCAAGTATAAGTAAGGATTACCCCAGTTCTTTCGTAGTTGCCCTGCCTTCAAACAGTTTCGCTTGGCAGAAGGCAAATCACCCATCTTATTATTTACGTAGGCCATTCCCATGTAATCGTCAGCAGTTTTACGAAGATCTTCTTCCTGATCAATTGCCTCTCGGTAATACTTCTTGGCCATCGACCAATCACTCTTACGTACCCCCAATATTGCCATAGATCTAGCGGCTCCAGCGGACGGCTCCAGTTCGTATAAGCGTTCTGCTACTAACAAAAACACCGGGTTGTCCGTACAGCTTGTCAGCTCACCGTCTTCACCTGTACGTTCTTTTTGAAGCATTTTACCAGCACGCTTGAGCCATTCAGTATCATCTATATACTCATTGAATTTATCCTCGTTGTAGATGATAGCGAGCTTCTCACAAGTAAGAAGTGGACTAAGCGCCTTCTCAATATTACTTTGAACTTTGTCATAGTTCGACATGTTCTTTTCGCTCTTCGCTAGAGTCTTCAATTCTTTAGCAGAAAGTTCTACACTATCAGACTTTGCAGAGAGAAGGCTGATGTCATTACTGTATCTCATTGAATTATACTCCAATGCCTCAATAGCGCGGTTGTAAACAATAAACAGTTCGTCAACGTCCTTCGTTTCATTAAACCATTTGATGTTGGTTAGAAAATATGCATTCAATTGACTGGCAGACATGTCATTACCTGCAACCGCATAAGCCGCATCGAAATATCGAGCAGCCTGCTCTACACTATCTGAGTTATACTTAATATACTTCGACGCCTTTTCAGAAAGAACATAACCTTCTTTACCAGGGAAATAGATCAATCGATCATCATAAAGCTTCACCAAGATATCTATATAACCCTGTTTCTCAACAGCATCAGTAGTAGCCTTGATTTTAGTCTCTACGATTTTTGGACCATAGATAAATGTTGCTTTTTTGGCGCCTGGACACGTT
>CAJJCK010000197.1 GCA_905182675.1 uncultured Cryomorphaceae bacterium
GTTATGGTTACTCGAAAGTTCGATATTACTCTTAAAGTTTAATTTATCGTTCACACGGACGATGAACTCAAACTCACCATAGATACCTCGAACATTCCAATCTGCCCAAGCGTATTGTCCTCCTCGAAGTTCGAATGCTAAAGGTTTTCTGAAATCTGTACTCACCCATGCATTGTGCCAAGCGGAGGCGGGGTTTAATCTGTACCGGCCGGAAACTCTTGGGTCAAAATAGTCATATTCCTTTGGCCTAACTTCGAGATTATATCCCCAAGCTAAAAAGCCCTTTTGAAGACCAAAGTAGCTGTATTCCAGGTGAACACGCTCAAAAGCAGACGGTTCATAGAGTCGGTTATATTGCAATCCAAGGCGATGCCTACTCCTTAAGAAGGAGCCCGTAGGTTGAAGCAATTGGTGAGATAACGTGAAACTTTGATGAATTTTATTACCCCTACGTTGAAATCCTAAATCATTTGGATCAAAATCGGGTGTTACTAGATCCATTTCATGCGTCCATCTCCAAGCTCCTGTTTGCTTACCTAGTTCCCATCCTAGCGCAGTGCCATTATGTGCATCTTCAATATCATAGACACTAGATCTTCCTATTGCTGCATTTAAAAAGTGACTATTATTTAAGAAGTTCAAGTTGGTCGTAACTGCGGTGACATTAGCATCCCTGGCAGCTCCTTCTTCATTAGACCTTAAGACATTTGTATTGATAAACCCTATAGAACTATTTCCATTCAGTCTTTGGTCAAAGGCAAATACATTGTAGTTGGTTAATGGTTCCGTGAGTACTTCTACTGGATTACCACTGCTGTCTGTACCTGAAATAAAATTTGACGCGGTGATTGCATTAAGAACACCCATGCTCAGATTATTATCTGTAGTTCCGGTGATTTTTGTGGCATTGAGCATTCGAGTGAAGCTCTGGGTGGTATTACTGAGATCGTCAAGGTTAGCATTCGTATAGTTCTTCGGGTTTCCGCCTATTCGTCTGCTGTAAAAAAGATCCGCCTTATTAAAGAGGTTGACACCCTCTGTGAAAAATTGACGGTTTTCATCAAATTGCTGCTCAAAGGCTTCAAAATTCACAAATTGCTCGTCAAATGCTATTTGAGAGAAGTCGGGCAAAAGCGTCATGTCCAAGGTAAAGCTCTTATTCAGTCCAATTTTTATATCAGCACCTGCGGCAGATGTTAGTCTTGAAGATCCATTGCCATTTTGAAGTGCGGTACCCGTGATGTTAGGACGTAAACTCACACGAAGCGGCGGATCCTTTACAAGTATGCCTGTCAACAATCCACTTTGGAGACTTTCGTTATCAAAATTTCTATCGATCGGATTCCAGCTGTACATCGTTCGATCACTACGTATAGATCTCTTTATGTTAAATCCCCAAGGCTTAGGGGACGCCCCTGGACTAGTCTCCGGAATACGCAAAACACGATAGGGAATGAATATTTCTGCAGTCCATGCATGGTCTTCCTTAACTACTGCGCTATACCAAACGGCATTCCAGCTTCCGTCTTCATTCTCGTCGCTGGTCGCACGTGAATCGCCTTGAACACCTGACGCACTTAAATAAAAATTGAAATCATTTGCACCATCGTTAAAGGGGTTAATGATCACCTGCATCCAGTCCGTATTGGCATTTACTCTGTCCCTAGGGGTGAGCTGAGATAGAATCTTAGAGCGTTCATCCGTGAATTTGGCGGCCAAATAAAATCCTTTTTGCGTATAAAATATGGTGACTGCACTAGATACACCTTTGGGTTGTGCAGCAGTAGTGGGGAAATACTGCTCTAGAAATTGAATTTGAGCACCTTGTGCCCATTGGGACTCATCAAGAACACCGTTTATGACGATATCATGATCATCAATTTCCGGAATGTCTAAGCCCTTTCTAAGGTTGTTTTGTCCAGAAGATAGGGTACTTAGTAGAACAAAGAAGAGTAGTGATAGGTTACGGGTCATGACTGCAAATATCGTTCATAGACCTCACATATCCTTTTGACAATTTTCATCTGTGAATAGGTTTTTGTTTCACGGCCTTTGTCCTACATTTGTGGTCAAATTCAAGCATAGATATGAACCTTCACGAATACCAAGGAAAAGAAATATTAGCCAGATACGGCGTTCGAATTCAACGTGGTAAAGTTGCACAGACCTCCGCAGAGGCAGTAGCTCACGCTAAATCGTTAACAGAGGAAACAGGTACTGAATGGTATGTTGTTAAAGCTCAGGTTCACGCCGGCGGCCGAGGTAAAGGTGGTGGAGTGAAACTCGCAAAGGGTATAGATAAAGTAGAAGCTGTGGCCTCTTCCATTCTTGGAATGCAACTTGTTACCCCTCAAACATCGGCTGAGGGTAAGAAAGTTCACCAGGTATTGGTCGCAGAAGATGTGTACTATCCTGGAGAAACAGAAACGTCAGAGTTTTACATGTCTGTATTGCTGAACCGTTCTACGGGTCGTAACATGATTATGTACTCTACAGAGGGAGGAATGGACATTGAGGCCGTTGCTGAGCATACTCCGGAACTCATTTTCCACGAGGAAATTGACCCTAAGGTGGGTTTAACAGGTTTTCAAGCTCGTAAAATAGCGTTTAACCTAGGTTTAAGCGGTGCCGCATTCAAAGACATGACCAAATTTGTTGCTGCTCTTTACCGTGCTTACGAAGGAGCTGATGCTTCATTGTTTGAGATTAATCCAGTACTAAAAACTTCGGATAATAAGATCCTTGCAGTTGATGCTAAGGTTTCTATAGATGATAATGCACTTTTCCGTCATCCGGATATTGCCGCTATGCGTGATACGCGTGAAGAAGATGCCACTGAAGTCGAAGCTGGAGAAGCTGGTTTAAACTTCGTTAAACTGGACGGAACTGTAGGTTGTATGGTTAACGGAGCTGGATTAGCGATGGCGACCATGGACATTATAAAGATGGCAGGCGGAAGCCCCGCTAACTTTCTTGACGTAGGCGGAACAGCTGACGCGGCACGTGTAGAACAGGCGTTTCGCATCATTCTTCGCGACGATAGTGTCAAAGCCATATTAGTAAACATCTTTGGAGGTATCGTTCGTTGTGACCGTGTCGCTCAAGGTGTTGTAGATGCCTACAAGAATATGGGGAATATTAATATTCCAATCATTGTACGTTTACAAGGAACGAATGCAGTAGAGGCTAAAAAATTGATTGACGAAAGTGGTCTTGAAGTTCACAGCGCCATTGCATTGCAAGAAGCTGCTGATCTGGTTCAAGAACTCGTTTAAGTAACACATTTTATAAAGTATATTTAACCCTGGACCTCTGGTCCAGGGTTTTTTTATGAAAACAAATGCAATCATAGAGTGGAGCGCCACGCTTCTTAGCCTTGCTTTTTTGTTAGGCATCATAAAGCGGAAGGCTTGGGCCTGGCCATTGGGTACCTTAAGCTCTGTGCTTTCCGTATTCTTATTCTTTAGGATTGGACTCTATGCCGAGACAGGTCTTTATGTGGTCTACGCGGTGATGGGTTGCTATGGATGGGTACTTTGGAACAGAGTAAGCACTCATGAATCGGTTGCTCTGGTGGATTACCCATGGTCTAAGCAATGGTGGGTTCTTTTGGGAATTCCAACGGCCCTTGTATTAGGCTATTTTATAAATACATTGCCCGGCGTTTCTTTAGCCTATTATGATGCGTTCACATCTGTCTTTGCCTTGATAGCTACATGGCAAGAAACCAGGCGAATACGCACCTCATTTCACTACTGGATTCCTTTGAATATAGCCTCAATTTTCTTGTATGGATCCAAGGGTCTTTGGATCTATGCGGGACTTATGATCATTTATTCTATCATGAGTGTGGTCGGATATTTGAATTGGCGCAAATAATTCCGCTATTTTAGTGGTCAATTCTATTTAGAACATGCAAGCACAACAATATATCAACCTGGTTAAATCAACGTTGGACTCCTTAGATCCAAAAGCGTTAGAATTACTGACAGACGCATTTCATGCTACTTATGAGAAGGGTGGCACTATTTATACTATGGGTAATGGAGGCTCCGGCGCTTCAGCATCCCATGCTGCCGGAGATTTCTTGAAAGGTGCCAGTTACGGTTTAGAAAAGCGTTTCAGGATGATATGTCTTAACGACAACCTTCCTTCTATGATGGCCATTGCGAATGATATCGGTTGGGACTCTATCTTTATCGAGCCACTCAAAAACTTTCTAAAACCGGGTGATTTGGTCATAGGAATCAGCGGTTCTGGAAACAGTAAAAATGTAGTAAATGCCTTAGCGTACGCAAATAAAAATAGCGCTACAACAGTCGCTATGAGTGGATTTAAAGGTGGCGAAATAGCGAAAATCGCAACGATTAATGTACATGCTCCCGTTATGGATATGGAGGTTACAGAGGATATACACATGGTCATCTTCAATATTGTGAAGAAGCAAATGATGGCCCGATTAATGGGAGACGCACCTTCCATGGGCGATACCTATGACCAACGAATAGGCTAATGAAAAAATTCGCGTTAATTGGCGCAGCCGGTTACATAGCTCCTCGACACCTTAAAGCGATCAAGGATGTTGGTGGTGAATTAGTGGCTGCCTATGACCCGAGCGATAGTGTAGGGCATTTAGACGCGTATTTCCCAAGCGCAGCATTTTTTACAGAATTTGAGAGATTTGATCGGCATTTAAATAAGCTCAATGAGCAAGGTAAAGGAGTCGATTACATCAGTATATGCTCTCCTAATTACCTGCATGATAGTCACATACGTTATGCTTTGCGAACAGGAGCACATTGCATTTGCGAGAAACCTCTAACCTTACGTCCGTGGAACATTGACGGGTTATCTAAAACCAGTGAATTAACTGGAAATACCGTATTCACCATCTTACAATTGCGTCTTCACGATCAGGTAATCGCAATGAAGGAACGTGTAGTTAAAAAATTAGCACAGGAACCGGACTATCAGTTTGATGTTGATCTTACCTATATCACCTCTAGAGGAAATTGGTATTATGCCTCATGGAAGGGCGATGAGGAAAAAAGTGGTGGAATTGCCACAAATATTGGAGTTCATTTTTTCGATATGCTTCAATGGATTTTTGGAGATGTCGTGGATCAAAAAGTATATGTTCGCACGCACGATCGAGCTTCTGGGGTGTTGCAGTTTAATAATGCCACCATCAAATGGTTCTTAAGTATAAATGAAGATACGTTACCCGAGAATGTCAAAAAACAGGGTAAACGTACCCATAGATCGCTTGATTTTGATCGCTGGTCCTTTGACTTTACTGAGGGGTTTAACGAGCTCCACACGCTTTCTTATGAGCACATTCTCAACGGTGGCGGGTTCAATGAAAAGGAGGCACAAAACGCTATTTCTATGGTGCATAATATGCGTGAAACCATCCTAAGTCCACTAGATTCTCAGGCACATCCCTTTGCACATTTCCCCTTATCAGATCATCCGTTCCATATCGGCAAATAACAAGCTAACATCATTGTAATCAAATGATTACAGAGTAGTTAATAGTTATTCACATGCCGCGTTTTGACCAATCAATTTCCTTAGTTTTGAGTAACGCTCATTATTTAAGGAAAAGCCATTCATGTTTTTAATTTTTGACACGGAAACCACTGGTCTTCCAAAGGATTGGAAAGCTCCTATCACTGATCTTGATAATTGGCCACGTGTGGTTCAATTGGCTTGGCAAATTCATGATGCGCAGGGTAAGGTCGTGGAAGTTCAAGACCATATCATTTATCCAGAGGGTTTTGATATTCCTTTCAATGCCACGAAAATCCATGGTATTTCTACAGAGCGTGCGCAAAATGAAGGAAAGCCAATATCAGAGGTTCTTGACATTTTCACGGCGTCACTTAACAAGTGTGAATTCGTCATAGGACATAACGTCAACTTCGACCTCAACGTTACAGGCTGTGAATACTTTCGTGTACATGGAAGAAACCCTCTCAGTGAAAAGCAGCCCTTGGACTCTTGTACTGAAACTACCGCGAAATTATGTGAATTACCTGGTGGAAGAGGAGGCAAATTTAAGCTGCCTAAATTAGAAGAACTGTACAGACACTTGTTCCATGAAGGCTTTGCTGAAGCACATAATGCTGCGTTCGATGTGGAGGCTACAGCGAGAGTATTCTTAGAACTCGTTAGGCTAGACGTTATTACTCCAGAAGACTTACATAAAGGTCCAGACTTTATAGAAGCATTTAAACTCGCCAACCCTTCACCTATTGAGGCTATAGGTCTTGCCGTAGATCAGGCTAAAAAGAATAGGGCAGAAGGCTTAGGTGAGTTAAGGTCGGATCAAAATAATACGAAATCAGCTTCCTCAGTGCATGCGGCGGATGTTGAATTTGCCCACTTACATAATCATACCCAGTTTTCCATTCTACAGGCGACAACAGTCGTAAGCGATCTAGTAAAGGCTGCTGTTGATAACGGACACGCTGGTGTTGCTATCACAGATCTTGGAAACTTGATGGGTGCATTCCATTTTAACCGCGCTGTAATGGCTGTGCCAGGTAATAAGGAAGCCTATTTACACAATAAAAAGGTCAAAGAAGGTCTGGATGAACCACTTAAGGAGTACCCTTTTGTAGGCGCTATTGGTTGTGAGTTCTTTGTGTGTAATGATCGGTTAGATAAAACTCGAAAAGACGACGGTTTTCAGATCGTAGTTCTCGCAAAAAACAAAAACGGTTACCACAACTTAGCGAAGTTGAGTAGCGAAGGAATGTTGAATGGATTCTATTATGTTCCTCGCATTGACAGAGAGGTTCTGCTCGAATATAAAGATGATCTCATTATTCTAAGCGGTGGTCTTCGCGGAGAAGTACAGCAATTATACTTGAACGTAGGAGAGGTTCAAGCTCGCGAGTCATTACTATGGTGGCATAAAAACTTTGGTGATGATTTCTACTTGGAATTAAATCGACACCATCTAGAAGAAGAGGATCATGTCAACTTACAGCTGTTAAAATATTCGAAGGAATACGATATTAAGTGTATAGC